>JBJSXO010000001.1:0-4089 GCA_046086425.1 Actinomycetota bacterium
CCCTCGAGCAGATCGAGACGGCTCGCCGCATTTGCACCGCGTGCCACGTCTCCCGGGAATGCCTGGAGTTCGCCCTCGCGACGAACCAGGAGGCGGGCATCTGGGGGGGCACCACCGAGGAAGAGCGCCGCAAGCTCCGCAAGGGTTGGGTCGCCCAGCAGCGGGCCACCGCCTAGCCCACCCCGCAGCACGCACCGACCCGCGCCACCACGAGGCGCGTGCGGCGCGGCGCCGGCCTCAGCCCTCGGCGACCCGCACCGGCACACGTACCGTCGCCCGGGCGCCGTCGTCGTCGCACAGCCCGAGCGTTCCGCCCATCTCCGTCGTCACCAAGGTGTGCACGATCGAGAGCCCGAGCCCTGACGAACGCGCCAGGTCGAACCCTGCGGGCAGACCCACACCGTCGTCGGCGACCACCACCACTGCGTCGTCGCCCTTGCGCCCGAGGGTCACCCGAACCCGACCGCCGGCCGCACGGTGCGAGCCCGCGGGAAACGCATGATCGACCGCGTTCTGCATGAGCTCGTTGAGCACGACCGCCAGCGGTGTGGCCATCTCCCCCGGGATGTCGCCGACGTGGCCCTCGACGTCGATGCGAATCGGAAAATCGGGACCGGCGGATGCCTCCTCCACGAGCCGGGCCAGTGGACGCACGATCTCGTCGAAGGGCACGACGTCGGAGGCGTCACGCGAGAGCGTCTCGTGGACCACCGCGATGGAACGGATCCGCCGCTCCGACTCCTCGAGTGCCGATCGAGCCTCACTTGACTCGAGCCGCCGAGCCTGCAGGCGCAGCAACGCGGCGATGGTCTGGAGGTTGTTCTTGACGCGATGGTGGATTTCCCGGATCGTTGCGTCCTTGGTCACGAGCATCCGGTCCCGATGCCGGATGTCCGTGACGTCGCGCAGCATCACGATTCCTCCGACCACCGCGCCACCCTCGAGCAGGGGCAGACCGTGGACCAGGACCGACGAGTCCCCGCGCTGCATCTCGACCATCACGGGCACCTGCGCGCGGTACATGGAGTCGACGGGGCCTTGATCGAACCCGACCTCCCCGAGCCGGAGCCCGGTGGTGTACGCGTGGATCCCCATGCGGTGGAGCGCGCTCACGGCATTGGGGCTCGCGAAGCGCACCCGACGATCCGCGTCGAGCAGGATCACGCCGTCACCGACGCGGGGTGCCTCCTCCAGCTCGACCTCGCTGCGCTCGAACGGGAAGCTGCCCGCTGCGACCATGCGGGCGAGACCACCGAACACGTCGAGGTAGTGCCGCTCGAGCTCGCCGGGGCGACGGCCCGACAGCGTGGCCGCCTCCAGGGCTACGACGGCGATGACCCGACCACCTTGGCGAACCGGGATGCACTCGAGGCGGGCACGTTCGGAGGCGCCGATCACCGGCGCGTACCCGGTCCTGATCTCGCCGAGATGCCAGGCCCGGCCCACGAGACGACGCTCCGCCTCGTCCACCACCCGGCCCACGAGGTCCTCGGGGTAGAGCGTCTGTCCGGTCGTCGGTCGCACCTGGGCCAGTACCAGGAACCGTCGCCCGCGCTCCCCGTCGACCGGGGCGAGCAGGAGGAGGTCCGAGAACGAGAGATCGGCGAGCACCTGCCACGACGCCACCAGGCGTTGGAGGTGCTCGAGCTCGGCGTCACCCAGGCCGGTCTTCAGCCGGGCGAGCTCGGGCATCGGCAGGGACACGCCGTGATGGTATCTGCGCCCCCAGCAGGCACTCCCCGATGCGAGCCAATCCGGCGACGTCGTGCACGTCGTCGACGAACGACGGCACGGTTGCGAGCACCTCGGGGACGCGAGCGAGCTCCCCACGTAGCTCGGCCTCCCGGGTCGCGACGACGGCGAAGTTCTGGAACGACGTCCCCACGGTGCGCAGCACCCGCGCCACCGCGGACGGGTCAGCGAGCGCCTCGACGTCGAGGTCG
Organism: Actinomycetota bacterium; assembly: GCA_046086425.1. Taxonomy (GTDB): domain Bacteria; phylum Actinomycetota; class Acidimicrobiia; order IMCC26256; family PALSA-555; genus CAIUKV01. The sequence goes on from JBJSXO010000001.1 coordinate 1,944, forward strand.
GCAAGGCGCATGGCGACGGCCGCCGAGTCCTCGACGAGCCGGTCGGCCGCACCGGCGACCACGGGATCGGCAAAGGCCTCCGGCAGCACGCGGTTGAGCACCAACGCGCCCAGGTGGTACTCGCGAGCGGTGAGTTCCCCGCAGAAGTACTCCGCCTCACGCAGGGGTGCTCCTTCCAGCGTGGTCACGACGGCGAAGGTCGTGCGGCGGTCCTTCATGAGGCGCTCGACGGCCCGGGCGCGAGTGACGAAGCCGGCGTACATCGTCTCGAAGTTCAGGAAGAACTCCGCGATGTCACGCAAGAACTGCGTGCCCAGGATGCGGTCGGCCACCTGGTAGAAGGGCTTCGAGGCGAAGTTCACGATCCGGGCCCCGCGCCCGCCGCCGAGACGGTACGGCGCCGTGAGCCATCGCAGCAGGCGCCCACCGAAGAAGTCGGCCATCCGCTGCGGCGCGTCGAGGAAGTCGAGCGCGTTCCGGGTCGGTGGGGTGTCCACCACGATCAGGTCGTAGGTCCCGGTCGAGTGCAGCTCGAACAGGCGCTCCATCGCGATGTAGTCGTGGCTCTGGACGAACCGTCGGGTGAGGTTCTCGTAGAGGCGGTTGTCGAGGATCTGGCGCGCGGTCGCCTCGTCGGGCGCGTGGCGCACCACGAGGTCGTCCCACGACGCCTTGGTGTCGAGCATCGCCGCCCACAGCTCACCGCGAGGCGCAAGCCCGGTCCGGCGGAGCACTTCGTCGGGCACGCGGCGCTCCACGTTGCCGATCCCGTCGATGCCCAGCGCGTCGGCGAGGCGCCGGGCCGGGTCGATCGTCAGCACCAGCACCCGACCCCCCACATGAACGGCCGCCGCCAATGCGGCCGCGGCGGCGGTCGACGTCTTGCCGACCCCACCCGAACCGCAGAACACGAGCACCTCGCGCGACGCGAGCAGTGACTCGAGGCTGGTCGTCGGCGTGGGGCCGGGGCGCTCGGTCACAACCCCATCTCCGCGCCCAGCGCGTCGGCCACCATGCGGGTCACCCGCAGCCCGTGGTCGCGCACGAACAGATACGGCAGATAGAGCAGCGGGAGAGCGACCGCGGCGCGCAGCGCGTCGAGGTGCGGGACCCGGGCCCGACGCAATGCCACCGCGAGCCGCGCGGCCTCCAGGATCCCCTCCGCACCGTCGCCGATCTCGGCCTGCAGCCGTTCGAGCGCCGGCGCCACCGTCAACGCGGCGAACACGGGCTCGTCGTCGGTGGTGAACGGCTCGGGGAGGACGCGGTTGACGATCACGGCCCCCAACGGGACGGCGGTGTCCTGCCGGGCACGGTCGACGAGCTCGATGGTCTCGTTGACCGGCATCTCCTCGGGTGCGGTGACGATGTTCAGCGCGGTCACCGCTTCGTCGGCGAGGATCTCCATCATCCACTCGGTCTGGTTGCGGATCGGGCCCGTGTGGACGAGCTCACGGATCGTTCGGGGGGCGTCGAGCTGCGCGAGCACGTGCCCCGTGGCCGCGGCGTCGACGATGACCAGGTCCCAGTCGGCCCGGCCCTGGATCGACTCGCGGACCTCCCAGCACACCTTGCCCACCGTGAGGATCTCCTTGACCCCCGGTGCCGCGTTGGCCACGAAGTCGAACATGCTCGCGATCGGCCCGATGCGCCCCACCATGGGGATGCGGAGGTTGAGCTTGAGGTACTCGCGCAGCGACGACTCCGTGTCGAGCGCCATCGCGAACACACCGGGGTGCACCGGCTGGGGCTCGAACCCCACCGGGGGGTGTTCGAACAGGTTCGTCAGGTTGCCCTTGGCGTCGGTCTCGACGAGCAGCACCTTCTGGCCCTGCTCGGCCGCGAGCAGCGCGGTCGCCGCAGTGACGGTGCTCTTGCCGACGCCACCCTTCCCGGTGACGAACAGCAGGCGGCGATCGAGGAGGTCGATCACCCGTCGGTGCCGGGACGCGCCCGGCTCAGGTCCGCCCGAAGCCGACGCGCTTGGTCCCCCCGTTGGGCTCGACCTCGACGTAGGCGACCCGGTCGGACGGGATGCTGACGGTCCGACCCTGCTTGTCGGTGAGCCAGAGCACGCCGTCGTCGTTGGCCAGCGCCTTGTCGACGGCCTTCTTCACCTCGTCCGCCGAGCCCTCGAGCTCGAGCG
>JBJSXO010000002.1:0-5654 GCA_046086425.1 Actinomycetota bacterium
GCGCGATCGACGCCGGCATGGAGCTGTGCTGCGGCGGCATCCTCGGCATGGGGGAGACGCTCTCGCAACGGATCGACTTCGCGTTCGAGTTGGCCGCGCTCGAGCCTTGCGAGGTGCCGATCAACCTGCTCGATCCCCGACCGGGCACGCCACTCGAGCGCCAGGCCGTGCTCTCGCCCCGGGAGGCACTCCAGGCGATCGCGCTCTTCCGGCTCGTCATGCCGGGAGCCTGGCTGCGCCTCGCCGGCGGCCGGGAGCGGGTGCTCGGCGAGCTCCAGGCCATGGGCCTCCTCGCCGGAGCCAACGCCCTCATCGTCGGGAACTACCTCACCACGAATGGACGATCAGCCGAGGACGACCACGCGCTCCTCGACGCCCTCGGGATGCCTGTGGCCGAAGGTCCCGGAGAAGGCCGCTTCGTCGTCGACGGCGACGGTGCGCACGCCCGTCCGGCGCGCGCAACCCCGGCCGGCGGCCGCATGACCATCCCGGTCAACTCCGGCTAAGCGTCGCGCGCGGTACGTCAGCGCTCGTTGAACGACAGCAGCACCGGACCCTCGGGCCCTGGGGCCAGGCGGGTCACGGACGCGTTGTCGAGCCGCATGCGCCACGACGCCAGGTCGGGCAACCCCAGCGCCCAGCACACCGCCGCCTTGATCGGCGACACGTGGCTGACCGCGACCACCGGTGCAGCACCGAGGTCCGCAAGCACCTCGGCTCCCAGCGCGGCCATCCGCACCCCCACCGACGCCAGGCTCTCACCCCCCGGCGGAGCGAAGTCGGGCTCGGTCCGCCAGCGTCGGACGAGATCCGTGGGCAACTCGGCGAAGGGCAGCCCGTCGTACTCGCCGTAGTCGACCTCGATGAGCCGGGGCTCCACCGCAAGGCCCACCCCGCAGCGCGTCGCGACCACCTCGGCCGTCTCGACCGTGCGACGCAGCGGGCTTGTGAGCACCCGCTCGGGCAGGAACGCCGCAACCCGTTCCGCCACGGCTGCCGCCTGCGCTCGGCCCGCCTCGTTGAGCGGGGGGTCGGTCCGGCCCAGGAGGAGCCCGGCCGCGTTCGCGTCGGTCTGGCCGTGACGTACGAGCAGCAGCTGGCTCACCTCAGCACTCCCCGCCCGGCCCACCGCTGCCCCGGAGCCGGCCGGTGCGCACGAACTCCCGCCGCACGTCCGGCAACCAGAGGTCGAACTGGCCGATCACCCACCAGCACGCCACCAGACCGACGGCCTCCTCGAGCAGCACGACCCACCACGCAGGCAACAGAGCCGCGTCGCCGAACGACCAACCGAACAGCGGCCACCAGAACAGCTCGGCGTCGGCCCAGGCACCGGAGAGCACCAGTCCCGCGAAGATGCCGATCGGCAGGCACAGCCAGCGCCGCCGGGCCAGCCGGGATCCGCCGAGCGGCACGACCATCACCACCAGCAGCGCCAGCGCGGCGAACGCGAGCGTGTGCCCGGGACCTCGATGGCCCAGCGGGACGTCGACGAGCAGCGGCAGCAGCGCCCCGACGGCGATCAGGCGGTAGTCGAGGCCCACGCTCCTGAACACGGTGGCCACGAGCAGCACCGACAGCCCGACGTACCAGAGGAGCATCGGCTCAGCGCGCGTCCAGCGCCGCGTTCACGAGCAGGTCGGCATCGGTGTTCTCGTCGCGTGGGACGTGCACGAGGACGACGTCCTCATACGCCGCGAGCAGTCGGAGGACCTCGTCGACGAGCGGGCGGAGGTGTGCCTGCTTCACCTTCCACGCACCGCGCACCTGCTCGATGACGAGCTTCGAGTCACCCCGGATCTCCACCGCCGAGGCGGAGAACGGCCGGGCCGCCTCGAGTCCCGCGATGAGCGCCCGGTACTCGGCCACGTTGTTGGTCGCCTCCCCGATGTACTCGCTCACCGTGGCCAGGCGGCCGGGCGGGGCCGCCGTCGGGTCGGTCACGACCACGCCGATGGCCGCCGGCCCGGGGTTGCCCCGGGACCCGCCGTCGAACGAGATCACCACCTGGACGTGGGCACGGTCCGAAGCGGAGCCGGCACGCGGTCCGGCATCCGGGGCGGGCCCGGGGTCGAAGAGCGTCACGAGATGTCGAACCGCCTCACGGAACCAGGATCGCGCCGCAGTTGTCACAGTGGGCGACCGTGCCCGGAGGCGCTGCGCGCAACGCCGCCACCTCGGTGGCGGGAATCGTGAGGTGACAGCCCTGACAGCTGCGCCCGACCAGCCGAGCCGCACCGACTCGCGTCGGCGAGTCGGCCCGGCAACGCTCGTACAAGGCGAGCACCGAAGCCTCGACCGCCGCGGCGGCCGCGTCGCGACGGGCCTGCTCGGCGACGATCTCCGCGTCGACCTCGGCCAGCACCGAAGAGAGCGCGGCGCGTGCGGCACCGAGCGCGTCGTCGCGCGCGCGTCGCTGCGCCTCCACGTCGGCGAACTCGGTCTCGAGTGGCTCCCGCTGCTCCATCAGCACGATCGCCTGCTCCTCGACCGCAGCCTGGTGGGCGCGCAGCATGTCGACGTCGGCCTGCAACGCCTGGAGCTCCTTGGGCGAGGTGATGCCACCCGAGTACAGCTTGGTGTTGGCCGCCTCGGCCTGGCCGGCCAGCGTCACCGCCTCGTCCTCGTGCCGCTGCTGGGCCCGGGCCAGGTCGGCCAGGGGCCCCCGACGGGTCTCGAGGTCGGCGTCGATCACGGCGATCTCGGCCTCGAGCGCCGCCACCTGTGCCCGCTCGGGCAGCGTTGCGTGCCGATGCCGCAGCCGGTCCAACGCCAGATCGTGCTCCTGGACGACCAGAAGCGAGCCGAGGCTGTCCACGCCGTGACCCTAATGGCCGTTCGGCAACGGGGTTACGGCGCGGTCCCGGTCGGACTGAGCTTGCCGGGCGGCGTGGTGCGCGGCGGCGTGGTGACCGGCGGACGCGTCGTCGACGGGGTGACGATCACCGCCGTGGGCGGGGGCAGCGTCACCGGCACGACCTGCCCGTCGCGGACCTCGAAGCCCGAGGGGATCGACGCACGACCCGCCGGGCCCACGAACTGCCCGGGGGCGTTGCACCAACTCGGCGGCGCGGGCCAGTTCTGGGGCTCCGTGCCCGCGAGCTGCGCCGTCATGAAGCGCCGGAAGATCGAGGCCGGCACCTGGCCACCGAAGCCTGCGCCGGGGACCCGGCCCGCCGGGTTGCCGTGCCACACTGCGGCGACGAGCTTGGGCGTCATGCCGAGGAACCACGCGTCGGCCCGGTTGTCGGTCGTCCCGGTCTTGCCGGCGACCGGCCAGCCCGGGACTGCGGCGCCGGTTCCGGTCCCACCCGTGACCACACCGCGCAGCAGGTCGATCTCGCAGGCCGCCGCCTCCTCGTCGAAGGCCCGGATCCCCGGGTGGAGCTCCTGGTAGATCACGACGCCCTCGGGGTTCACGATCTTGTCGACGAAGTACGGGTCGTGCCGCAGACCGAGCCCGGCGATCGACGAGGCGACCGTCGTCATCTCGAGTGGGGTCGACTCGATCGTGCCGAGCGTCAGCGTCAGGATCGGCTGCAGCGTGTTCTGGGTGATGCCGAGCTTCTTGGCCATGTCGATCACGTCGGTGAACCCGACCGACAGCTGCATGCGGGCGTACGCGCAGTTCACGGAGCCGGCCGTGGCGCTGCGGATCGTCATCACCCCGTCGCCACCCTCGGAGTTCGCGGTGCGGCCGAGGTTGCCGAAGTCGCAAGGCGATGTGCCGTCGACCTGGTCGTTCCCCGAGTACCGCTTCTGCAGCGCGGCCGCGAGCGTGATGGTCTTCCACGTGGAGCCGGCCTGGCGACCGGGGGTGCTCGTCGCGATGTTGTACTGGCTGCTCTCGAACCCGGGCCCGGCGACCATGGCCCGCACGGCGCCGGTGGTCGGGTCCATGGCGACGATCGACGCGGTGAAGCCGGGCTTCTGGCCGATGGACTCGTCGACTGCGGCCTGCGCGTTGGCCTGCGCCGCGGGATCGAGCGTGGTGTAGATCTTCAGGCCGCCGCGCAGGACCGCGTTCTCGCGCTGCTCGCGCGTAGTGCCGAGAACGGAGTACCGGGGATCGGAGAACAGTCGGTCCTGGACCTCCTCGACCCACGAGTTGCTCGGGCGCAGCTCGCTCGGGGGCAGGATCGCGGGCAGCGGCGCGTCCTCGGCCTCGGCCGCCTGGTCCCGGGTGATGTACCCGTCCTCCACCATCCGACCGAGCACGAAGGAACGGCGCTCCTTCGTCTTGTCGGGATTCAGAAACGGGTTGTAGGACTCGGGGCTCGAGATCAGGCCGGCGAGCATCGCCGCGTCGGCGACCGACACCTCGCTGAGCGGCGTGCCCCGGACCCCGAACGGGCTGCTCGCGTCGGGTTTGATCAGGAGCCGCTCGACGGCGGACTTGATGCCGTAGGACCCCTGACCGAAGTACACGGTGTTGAGGTACTGCTCCAGGATCTCGCGCTTGGAGTAGTCCTTGTTGAGCTGGATCGCGAGGAGCAGCTCGCGGATCTTGCGATTCAGGTCCCGTTGGGGCGAGAGGATCCGGTTCTTCACCAACTGCTGGGAGATGGTGGAACCGCCTTGCTCGATCTCCCCCGAGGTCAGGTTCTTCAGCGCAGCGCGGGCTACGGACTGTGCATCCACTCCGTCGTTGTCCCAGAAGGTCTTGTCCTCGGTCGCGATCACGGCGTTGATGACGACCTGGGGCACTTCGTCGAGGGTGACGTTCTGCCGATTCTCCAGACCGAGCACGCCCACCTCGTTGCCGTCGCCGTCGTACACCTGGGAGCGCTCCGAGAGGCTGCGGAGGTTGGTGACGAGGTCGGTCTTGTAGTCGACCGCCGTGGTGACGATCCCCAGACCGGGAAGCAGCGCGGCGAAGCACACGCCGACGACGATGCCGCCGACCACGATGGTGACGAGCAGCCCGACGAGGGCCCGGCTGAAACGGTTCATGGGGACCCCCAGGATGGCACGTCCGGACCCGAGAACGGCTGCACGCCCACCCGGGTTCCCGGACGGACCCCCGGCCCCTTCCGTGGCCGTCACAGGCCCTGGATAGCCTCCGGCCATGGGTTCCCCGGCGCGTCCCACCGCCTCGGCGATCACGGTCCGGGCCCACGGCCCCCAGGCCCGAGCCGCGCTCTGGGAGCGCATCGACACCCTCCGGGCCGACGACCCCCTCCGCCCCGTCACCGTGGCCGTCCCGACCACCTACGCCGGCCTCTCGCTGCGCCGGGAGGCGGGATGGCGCGCCGGCGGCCTCGTCAACGTGCGCTTCCTGTCGATCAACCGGGTCGCCGAGCTGCTCGGAGCCCCGTTCCTCGCCGCCCCGGGCCGGGTTCCCCTCACCACCACCCGCCGGGCCGGGGCGATCCGGGCCGCGATGGACCAGGTCGGAGGGCCGTGGGGCGACCTGGCGGCCCACCCGGCGACCACCCGGGCCTTCGCCGCCACCATCGCCGAGCTCGACGGCCTCGGCGACCACGACCTCGGCCGGATCGGGGGCACCGACGCGCGTTCGGCCGCCGTCGTCGAGGTCGTGCGCGCCGTCCGGGAGCTCGTGGCCGGCACCTACACCGAGGAGGACCAGCTCCAGGCGGCGGCCGTCATGGTCGACGAAGGCACGGCCGCGTTACACGACCTCGGCACGGTGA
>JBJSXO010000003.1:0-4127 GCA_046086425.1 Actinomycetota bacterium
GGGCGCGGCCGTGGCCGCCGAAGCCCGACGGGTGGCCGAGCGCGTGCGACTCGTGGCCACGCTCCCGGGTCTCGATCACCTGGTTCGCAGCGGGCGGGTTCCCGGGATCGCCGGTTGGGCCGGCACGCACCTCGGCCTTCACCCGCTGTTCGAGTTCCACGACGGCGCCGTGCGCCTGCTGCGCCCGGCCCTGAGTCCCGACGCCGCGACGGACCGGATGCTCGACCGGGTCGTCCGGACGGGTCCGAGCGGCGCGCGCCTCCACGTCGCGGCCCTCCACGCGCTCGCGCAGTCGGTGGCCGATGCGCTCCTCGAACGACTCGGGGACCAGGCTCCGGTCGAGGCGTTCGTGGCGGCGTTCGGACCGGTGATGGTCGTGCACACCGGCCCGGGCTTGGTGGGTGTCGCCTGGTGGTGGGACGACCCGGTCTGACCCGGGGCGCCGGCCGGGTCAGGATCCGTGGTCCAGGACCCAGTCCATGGCCTCGAGGATCGCGGGCGTCACCCGCTCGGCGGGAATGAAGGCGTGAGCGAGCCCGTCCACCACGAACAGGCGCGACGGGCCGGGCAGGTTGGCGTGGAGCAGCTCGGCGGCCCGGACCGCGATGAACGGATCGGCGGTCCCGTGCACGACCGCGACCGGCACGGCGACCGACCGGGCGACCTGGGCCGGAGGCCGCCCCCGCTGGATCGCCGGGGCGATCCGCACCCCCAGCCGGGCGCGAGCGACGCGGCGGCCCCCCCGCGTCTGCACCAGCCAGGCTGCGAGCACGCCGCGGACGTTCCGGGGCAGCCGCCACTCCGCCGGGCAGGCGACGGTCACGACCCCGATGACCTCGCCGGTGGACGCAGCGGCGTGACGCAGCACGGCGATCCCTCCCATCGAGGTCCCCACCAACACCACGCGGGGCGCGTAGGTGCGCGCCAGCGCGACCGCCGCCGCGACGTCGTGCTGCTCCGCGACACCGAGCGTGCTCTCGCCCTCCGACGCGCCGTGCCCTCGGGCGTCGTAGGTGACGGCGGTGAAGCTGGCGTCGCTCAGCGCGGTCATCACCGCTGCGACGTTGGCGTCGTCGGCGTGCGCGGTGAAGCCGTGGACGACCACCACGGCGACACCGGCGTGCTCCGGTCGGGCGGGATCGCCGCCGGGGGGCTGGACGCGGGCGGAGAGCTGAACCCCGTCGGCGGTGCGGACGTGCACGCGACTGGGGTGGCTGCTCATCTGGTGGTGATCGCGAGCACCCGTTCGGCGATCTCAGGCCGGCAGACCACGAGGTCGGGCAGCCAGGGGCTGGACTGGTTGTACTCGAGCGGCGATCCGTCGAGGCGGGAGGCGTGGAGACCGGCCGCCCGGGCGACCACGGCGGGCGCCGCCGAGTCCCACTCGTACTGGCCCCCGGCGTGGACGTAGGCGTCGGCCTCGCCGAGCACGACGCTCATGGTCTTCGCGCCCGCCGACCCGAGGGTCACCAGGTCGGCGTCGAGGCCGTTGGCGACCCGCATGGCCACAGCCGGCGCGCGTGACCGGCTGACGACCACCCGCAGGGGGCGGTTCGCACGGGCCGGGACCACGGGGGGCTCATCGGTGGACAGCACGGTGTCGAGCGCAGGCAGCGCGACCGCACCGGCGGTGAGCCCCCGGCCGCGCTCCCACAGCGCAACGTGCACGGCCCAGTCGGATCGGCCGGCTTCGGTGTACTCGCGGGTGCCGTCGAGCGGGTCGATGATCCAGACGCGCTCGGCTTCGAGGCGACGGCGGTCGTCGGCCGACTCCTCGGAGAGGACGCGATCGTCGGGATGGTCGGCGGTGATGAGCGCCAACAGGTGCCGGTTGGCCATGTCGTCGCCGGCGTCCCCGAGGGCGCCCGGCGAACGGTCGAAACCGTCTCGCAGACCGAGAAGGACCCGGCCTGCGCTGCGTGCGTAACGGGCGGCGTCGACGTGGTCGTTCGCGGGCGTCATGAGGGGTCCAAGTATGGACGGCGCGGGGTGACTTCGGAACTACGGTGCTCCCAGACGAAGGAGCTCCCATGGCTGCTGGCGGTCCGGTCGATCCCACGATGCCCTTGCCCGACGACGAGCGCCGCGGCGCGCCGCAGCCCGAGGTCACCGGTGCCGGCGCGCTCCCGGGGGCCTATGACCCCACGGTGGCCGTACCTCCCGTGGGTCCGCCCGACTACCCGGGCGGACCGCCCGGTCCGGGGGGCGGGGGGGGACAGGACGAGCCCGACTCCCGCAAGTGGCTCTGGGGCGCGCTCGCGGCGGTCGGGGTCATCCTGCTGGGGGTGATCATTGCGCTTGTCGTCAGTGGTGGCGGCAGCAGCAGCGACAAGGCGGCGTCGAGCACGTCGTCGTCAGCGGTGTCGAGCTCGAGCACGAGCACGAGCACGAGCGCCCCGAGCACCACCTCGACCACGCCGGGGACCACCGCACCGGGCGCACCGGTGATCACTGCGTTCACCGCCGCACCGAGCCCGTTCCCGTGCACGCCGCCCACCGGCGGCCAGATCACCCTCACGTGGTCGACCAGCAACGCCACCGGAGTCAACGTGAGCATCGACGGCCCGGGCGTGTTCGCGTCCTACGGACCCCAGGGCCAGCAGCTGGTGCCGTTCGCGGGCTGCTCCACGGCGCACACCTACACGCTCACGGCCAAGGGCAGTGGTGGCCAGCAGGTGCAGCAGACGATCACCGTGCAGGCCCAGCCCTCGCCCACGACGACCTCGGCCCCCCCGGTCCCCACGACGGCCTAGTCACCCCGGCGATCCACCCTCCGGGGTTACCTGCGGGTAACATCTGGTCATCCCCCTTGGCGGATGGCGGTGGCCGTCCGCCGCGACGACTACGGAGGCGGACATGGCCGACTTCAGCCTCGACCTCGACGAGGACCAGCTCCAGATCCAGAAGTGGGTCCACGACTTCGCCGAGGACGTGATCCGTCCTGCGGCCCGTGAGTGGGACGAGCGCGAAGAGACCCCGTGGCCGATCATCCAGGAGGCCGCGCAGATCGGCCTCTACTCGTGGGAGTTCGTCGCCAACGCCTTCGCCGATCCGCTCGGTCTCACCTTCGCGCTCGCCAGCGAGGAGCTCACCTGGGGCGACGCGGGCATCGCGATGGCGATCCTCGGCAGCACGCTCGCGGTGTCGGGCATCGCGGGTAACGGGACGCCGGAGCAGATCGCCGAGTGGGTCCCGCAGTGCTTCGGCACGCCGGAGAAGATCCAGCTCGGCGCGTTCGCGGTGAGTGAGCCGGATGCCGGCTCGGACGTGTCGTCTCTGCGGACGCGCGCGGTCTACGACGAGGCCAAGGACGAGTGGGTGATCAACGGGACCAAGACCTGGATCACCAACGGCGGCATCGCCGACGTGCACGTGGTCGTCGCCGCCGTCGACCCCGAGCTCAAGGCCCGTGGGCACGCGAGCTTCGTGGTGCCCCCGGGCACGCCCGGCTTGCGCATGGGCCAGAAGTTCGAGAAGCACGGAATCCGGGCCAGCCACACGGCCGAGGTGATCCTCGAGGACGTGCGGGTTCCCGGTTCCTGTCTGCTCGGCGGCAAGGAGAAGCTCGATGCCCGCCTCGCCCGAGCCCGGGAGGGACAGAGCACCAAGGTCCAGGCGGCGATGAGCACCTTCGAGGCCAGCCGCCCGCTGGTCGGCGCGCAGGCCCTCGGCATCGCCCGGGCCGCGTACGAGTTCGCGCTCGACTACGCCAAGGAGCGTCAGCAGTTCGGCCGCGCCATCATCGAGAACCAGTCGATCGCGTTCCGCCTTGCCGATATGAAGACGGAGATCGACGCAGCGCGCCTGCTCGTATGGCGGGCGTGCTGGATGGGGGCCCAGAAGAAGCCGTTCCTCAACGGTGAGAGCTCGATGAGCAAGCTCAAGGCCGGCGAGGTCGCGGTATGGGTTACCGAGCAGGCGATCCAGATCCTCGGTGGGTACGGCTACGTGCGGGAGAACCCGGTCGAGCGCTGGCACCGTGACGCAAAGATTCACACCATCTTCGAGGGCACCTCGGAGATCCAGCAGCTCGTCATCGCACGCGCCATCTCCGGCATGCGGGTGGAGTAAAACCCCTGCAAATATAGGGTTTCAGGACTATTGGCCTTTCCTGGGCGAGGCATCGG
>JBJSXO010000004.1:0-2782 GCA_046086425.1 Actinomycetota bacterium
CTCGCGGGACATCGGGGGGCTCTGCGTCGCTCCGATCTGCGCGAGCGTCTCGCCGTCCCGTCGACGGCGGGCGATCTCGAGGTCCCGGAGCCATTGTTCGTTGTCAGCCCTGAAACGCTCGGTGGAGACGCCTCTCTCCTCGGCCAATCGCGACCAGTCGCGCTCGCCCCTGACGACTGCGGACAGGAACTCCGGGGAGACGCTGACCGCCACGGTCGGATCGAGACGCTCCTCGAGAGCGCCCCGGACGAATGAGAGCTCACCGAGCCCGACGCTCAAGCCGTCCAGCAGCTTCCACCCGGTCGCCCTCTCCCTGCCCAGCGTCCCACCGAGCGGCGCTGCTCGCGTCGGGCGATTCCTCGCCGCCGACGAGCGCTCGACCAGATCCACCAGGGTGTTGTACACAGGAGTGAGCGACGTCCACCACGCACGTATCCGTTCCGCATGCTCGCTGAGGATCTGCGCACCGGGGTCGTTCGATCCCGGAGGCCCGGTCCGCTCCACGGGCCATCGTCGCGATCCCGCCGCGCGGAGCGCCGCCTCCAGTTCGTCGAGTGCTCTCTCGAGAAGCTTCACGTCTTCGGACGACCCCCCCAGGGGGTTCCTGCGGAAGACCTCCTGCAACCGGACGCCCTCGACGGATTCATCGGCCCGTCGCCGAACGTCGCCGGTTGCATTGCGCAACTGGCTCGACTCTTCGATCAGGCGGGGGGAGTCCACATCGAAGGCCAGGGCCACATTGACCATCGCGGCGAACAACGCGCTCTCGGCTCGGTGGAGATCGAGGAGAAGGCGCCGTCCCTCTTCGTCGAGCCTCCGCTCCCGACGGGGGCCTGCATCACCCCGGCGCCGCGGGGTCGGTGGCAGGAGGAACCTCGAGGCTTGGCTTCGCAGTCTCATCTCCGGCGCCGGCGCCGCCTCCGCCTCGAGAGGACCGGACGGCAGCCGCACACCGGCAGCCTCGAGCACCTCGCGGATCTCGGCGCGGGCCCGATCCGCCTTCACCCCGCCGACGCTGGCGAGGGCCGTCATGTCCGCGCGGAGGCACGACAGCAGTTCCTCCGGGGTCACCTCCTGCGGGGCGGGCCCGCCGTCGCCTCCCCGTTCGGCCGAGAAGAGGAGGATCACCCGCTGGGTCGGCCCGCTGAACGACTGCATCGGGATGGATGTCGCGCTCGGAGGCAGGGTGACGAGGCGCTCGGAGATCTCCTCTCGGGCGCGGAGCGCCTGATCCGACGTGATGCCGTAGAGATGGGTGAGCCGCCGGTCTCGGACCTCCATCAGGAGGCCGACACCGACCCCGGGGTCGCTCCGGTCGAGGAGGAGCCGCTCGATGATCAGCCGCGTGGGCTGCGTGAACCGGTCGAGCGGGACCGGCCCGTCGGGGCCCGTCGCCCCCCTCGAAACCTCCGGTACCCTGTTCTTCATGTCATCCCGAGTCTACGGACGATGTCAACCGCATTTTTCGGGGTCATCGAGGTGACCGGACGGACGTCCTGGGCGACCTCGGAGGCGACGCGCCGGACCATGCTCGCGAACCGGGGCCGGGACACGGCGCCGGAGATCGCCCTCCGGAGCGCTCTCCATCGCGCCGGTGCGCGCTTCCGGGTCGATTGGCCCCTCCCCGGGATGCCCCGGCGACGCGCCGACGTCGCCTTCCCGAGGCGTCGGGTCGCGGTCTTCGTGGACGGTTGCTTCTGGCACGGGTGCCCGAAGCACCACGTCGCCCCGAGGGCCAACGCCGGCTTCTGGGCCGAGAAGGTCGCCTCGAACCGGCGTCGTGACGCTGAGACCGATCGGCGCCTCCGCGCGCTGGGTTGGCGGGTCGTGCGGACCTGGGAGCACGAGGACCCCGAGCGAGCTGCCCGACGGGTGCTCAGGGGGCTGTCCGGGCGTCTAGACAGAATGGATCCACGGAACTGCTTCTGAGAGACGAGTTGACAGACCGTATCCGCGGCCGTAGTCTCTCCCCATGAAGCGCATCTACCTCCTTCTGGACGCCGAGAACCTGCTCGCCGTGCACCGCCGCGAGGGGACCCTCGCGGAAGGCCTCCGCGCCCTGGGCGACGCCGTCCGCGGCCTGGGGGCCGAGGGGGCTGTGGTGCAGGGTGTCGCGTTCTGCGACGCCGACCTCTGCGCCTCGGTCGCCTGGGACCTCGCCGAGCTCGGGGTCCGCACCTTCGTGACGGGTGAGACGGGCCCCGACGCCTCGGACCGAGCACTGACCCGCTACCTCGAGACATCCCTCCCCGACTCCGCGGAAACCGTCGTCATCGGCAGCGGGGACAACTACTTCGCCCGATCCGCCCGCCGACTCCGCCGCGAGGGACGCGCCGTCGAGATGCTCGCCCTCCCCGGCAGCATCTCGTGGGAGCTCTACGCGGCGGTCGAGCACTGCACCTTCGTGGAACCGGCTGCTGGCCAGGCCGCTGCCGCAGCCACGCACGAGGTGCTCGAGCAGCAGGTGGCCGCATGAGCGTTAGCCGCGCGGTCCTCGAGCGCGACGGCGAGCGGTTCTGGCTCGTCGTCGCCGGCGACCCAGAAGCCGCAGCACTCACGACGCGCGCCATCGCACTGCGCGAGGAGGGTCGTTCACTGCGACAGATCGCCCGCGCGATCGGGCGGAGCCACACGTGGGTGCAGCAACGGCTGCGCTCCTACCAGCAGACCCGGGACGGGCGACCGGTCCCGTCGGTGACACGAGGAGAAGAGGAACGATGACCACACAGAGCGAGAACGCGAAGTTCGTGAACCACGCGCCCCACGACATCTCCGTCCGGGC
>JBJSXO010000005.1:0-5932 GCA_046086425.1 Actinomycetota bacterium
AGCAGACGATCACCGACACGTCGGCGAGTGCGAGCGCGTGCCGCAGGGTCTGGCCCCGGTACGCGGTGTTGAGGGGCACTTCCACCGCACCGGTCCAGCCGATGGCGAGCATGGCCGAGTGCGGGGCGAAGTCGCCAGCCAGCATCGTGGCCACGTGCACGCCGCGGCCGACGCCCAGTGCGATCAGCGCCGCGGCCCAGCGCAGCCCGACGTCGTGCAGCTCGGCGTAGGTGCGCTGCTCACCGTCGGCGTACTGGATCGCGACCGTGTCGGGGGTCGCGCGCGCCCAGCGGGCGACGGCGTTGGGCAGGAGGTTCTCCCGTGCGAGCATTGTCGTTTCCCTCGGTGGGTCGATGGTGCGAGTACCGCCGGCGCACCGGTGGTGCGCGGGTCGCGACACCCGCCGTGGCAATGGGCGCATTGTGGCTCAGTCGAATACGGTGACGCCGATGCTGCTCGACCTCACCGACGACCAGCGGGCGATCGAGGACGTCTTCGGGAGCTTCTTCCGGCGCGAGTGCCCCACTGCGGTCGTGCGGGCCGCCGAGCCCCTCGGGTTCGACGCTGGTCTCTGGGCCCGGCTCGCCGCGCTGGGCGTCGCGTCCATGGGGGTGCCCGAGGCGGTGGGCGGGGGTGGCGCGTCGCTGGCCGACCTCTCGGTGGTGGCCGACACCGCCGGGCGTGCCGTCGCGCCGGTTCCCTTCGTCGACCACGCCGTGGCCGCGCGCCTCCTCGCGAGCCTCGGGGCCGCCGGGCCCGGGCTGCTCGACGGGACCACGGTGGCCACGCTCGCTGTGCGGCCCGCGGTTGCGCGCGCGGCCACGTGGCCGCTGGTGCCCTCGGGCGCCGTGGCCTCGGTCGTGGTCGGCCTGGTCGGCCCCGATCTCGTGTGCGTCCGCGGCGACGCGCCGGGCATCGCGCCGCGTAACCACGGAGCGATGCCTATCGCCGACCGCTCCACCACCGGCGGCGAGGTCCTGGCGACGGCGGCCGAGGCCGAGGCGGCGTTCGCGCGGGCGCAGGCCGAGTGGCGGACACTGACCGCAGCCGCACTCACGGGCATTGCCCGACGCGCGCAGGACATCGCGATCGACTACGTGACCACGCGCCATCAGTTCGACCGCCCCATCGGCGCCTTCCAGGCCGTGCAGCAGCAGTTGGCCGACCTCCCGGTCGTGATCGACGGCGCCGCGCTCCTCGCGGCCAAGGCGGCCTGGGCGGGCGACCGTGGTACGCCGGGTGTCGTCGACGTCGATCGTGGAGACGTCACCGACTTCGGGGCGCTTGCCGCCATGGCCTTCGTCTACGCAGGCGAGGCCGCCGCGCACGCGACCGATCGCAGCCTCCACGTGCACGGGGGCTACGGCTACGCGGAGGAGTACGACATCCAGCTCTTCTTCCGGCGGGCCCGCGGCTGGGCCCTCGTCGCCGGCGACCCGTCGCGGGAGTGCCGGGAGCTGAGCGACCGATTGTTCGGCCCGGCCGGGGCGTGAGGAGGTCACGGTGGACTTCGCGCTGAGCCCCGAGATGACGGCCTACCGCGACGAGATCCGTGCGTTGGTGCGTGAGGTCGTGACCCCCGACGTGATCGACCGTCAGCACACCACGGGCACGTTCAACAGCTACGAGCTCAACCGCGCGCTGGCCGAACGTGGGTACCTGGAGCGCGCGGTGCCCGGACTCGGCAAGGGCGATCCGGTGGAGCTGTGGCTGCTGTTCCACGAGCTCGAGAAGGCCGGGGCCCCGATCGACGGCATCAGCCTGGCCCTGATGATCGCGGGTGTGGTCGCGCACTCGGGCAACGACTTCCAGAAGCAGACGGTGCTCCCTGCGTTGCTCACCGGGGAGTCGCTCGTGGCTCTCGGCTACAGCGAGCCCGATGCCGGCTCCGACGTCGCGGCCGCAGCCACGCGCGCAGTGCGCGACGGCGACGAGTGGGTGATCGACGGCACCAAGATGTGGACCACGATGGCCCACGAGGCCGACTGGATCATCCTGCTCACGCGCACCAATCTCGACGTGCCGAAGCACAAGGGCCTGACGATGTTCATCCTCCCGTCGGACACCCCGGGCATCAGTTACGACGCGGTGCACACCATGGGCACGGAGCGCACGAACGCGACCTTCTACGACGGGGTCCGCGTAGGTGACGAGTGGCGGATCGGCGACGTGGACGGGGGCTGGGCGGTCATGGGGGTCGCGCTCGCGTTCGAGCGTGGCGTCATGGGGGGAACGTCGGTCGGTATCCCGTTGCTGCGCCACTTCCGGGAGTGGGCCGCGAACGAGGTGGGCCCCGACGGCCACCGCGTGATCGACGACCCGGTGGTGCGCGAGCACATGGTCCGCGTCGCGATCGACAACGAGGTCGCGACCTTGCTGACGCTCCGCGCGGCCTACCTCGCGGCCACCGGCGCGCTCCCCGGCCTCGAGGGGTCGATGGCCAAGATCCACGCCACCGAGGCGTACCAGAAGGCGGCGAAGTGGTTCGCCCACGCCGCCGCGCCGGCCAGCCTGCTGCAGTTCCACGAGCCGGGGGCGGCGGCCGACGGCTGGATCGAGTACGACCTGCGGCACTCGCCGGTGACCACCATCTACGGCGGCACCAGCGAGATCAACCGCAACAACGTCGCCGAGCGCCACCTCGGCCTGCCCAAGGCCCGCTGAGCGCGCGACGGGCCCGCGACCGGCCAGAATCCCCGCCGTGCCCACTTCGCTTCGACCCCGACCCCCCCGCTGCGCCGCCCGGCTCGTCGTCGCCGGGGCCGTGAGCGCAGCGGCGCTGCTCGTTGCGCCCCTCGCCGGGGCCACGGGTCCGGGGTCCGCCGCCCGGGGGCCGTCGCGCCCGCCGGCCTCGGCGACCACGGCGACCATGGTGACTGCGCCGTCCGCGCCGACGGCGACCACTGCGCCCGCCACTCCGACGGCGACGGCACCGCCGGCTCCGGGGGGCACGGTCGCGTGGCGGCCCGAGGGTCGCAGCGCGGCGAGCCGCCCGCTGGTCTACCGGGGCAACGTCAACGGTGTGGAGGTCGCCTGGATCGACCCGCAACTGACCCGACCGGTGTTCGTCCCCGGGACCGGGGATCCCGGGGGGCCGTGGTCGTGGGGTGGCCAGGTGGCGCCCGAGGTGCGCGGCCAGCTCGTCGCGGCGTTCAACGGCGGTTTCAAGATGGGCGACGTCGCGGGCGGCTGGTTCCACGACGGCCGGACCCTCAAGACCCTGGTCCCGGGCCAGGCCTCGCTGGTGATCTACGCCGACGGCCGTGCGGTGGTCGGCGAGTGGGGACGGGACGTGGATCTCGGCCCCGACGTGGTGTCGGTGCGCCAGAACCTCGCCCTGCTGGTCGACGGCGGCGCCCCGGTGCCCGCGGCGGGGAACCCGGGCGCGTGGGGCGGCTCGGTGGCCGGCGTGGCGACGGCCCGCTCCGGGGCGGGGGTCGACGCGTCCGGCGCCCTGGTCCTCGCCCAAGCCCGGGTGAGCCCGCAGGGTCTGGCCGAGGCGCTGGCGGCGGCGGGGGCCCTGCGCGCCATGCAGCTCGACATCAACCCGGACTGGACCACGCTCGTGCTCTACCAGCAGAACCCCGACGGCTCGGTGTCGGGGGGGCGCACCATGGGCTCGGGAGGTCCGGGTGGCCTGTACCTGGCGCCCTACGCCCGCGACTTCTTCGCGGTCCTGCTCGAGCCCCACGTCGTCCCCGGGGGTGCGGGCACCATCGGCGTGCCCCCGGTCGCGGTGACTGCAAGAATCAGGCTCGCGCAGTAACGCCCTCGACCCAGGAGACCACGTGAGCGACGTCGAGACCGTCGAGCGGGTCATCCCCGCATCCCCCGAGACGATCTTCGCGATCCTCGCCGACCCGGCGCGCCATCACGAGATCGACGGCTCGGGCACTGTCCGGGAGGCCAAGGACGTGCCCCCGCGCCTCGAGCTGGGCGCGACGTTCGGCATGTCGATGAAGCTCGGCATCCCGTACTCGATGGTGAACACCATCATCGAGTTCGAGGAGGGTCGCCGGATCGCGTGGCAGACCCGGGGCCCCGGTCGGATCGGGAAGCTGGTCGGCGGCCGGATCTGGCGCTACGAGCTCGAGCCCGTGGAGGGTGGCACCCGGGTGCGTGAGTCGTGGGACATCTCCCAGGAACGGGTGAAGCTGCTCGTGCAGCCTGCGCGCGCCGGGGCGAAGAAGTCGATGGCGGCCACGCTGGAACGGCTCGAGGCGGTGGCCACGGCCGACGCCGCCGGCTGAGCCACCGCCGGCACCACCGGCGGGGTCACGTCTCGCTCAGGTCACCGCGGTGATGCTCGCGTTCCCGGCCACGTCGGTCGGGGTGAGCGTCACCTGCGACTGCGTGCCGTCGGCGAAGGTGGCCGTGCACGTGAACGACTCGCCCGGCTTCCTCACGATGTAGGGCGCCGATCCGCAGTCCGCGGTCACGGGCAGCGTGGAGTTGGCGGCGACGAGGTACTCGGCATTGGCCGTGGGGATCACCGCCTGGGTCGAGGCGATGGTCACGTTCCCCCTCCGGTCGGCGACCGTGACGCGCATCACCAGCCGGTAGCCGCCCGCCGTGACGGTGCACCGGGCGGTGCTGGCGCGTCGGGGCTCGATCGACGCCGGTCGGCAACGGACCCGCTTGACGGGTAGGTCGGGATGCGCGGCCCGCACCGTCGCCGCGACCCGCTTGGCCAACTGCGCGCCGTCGAGGATCTCGTCCGCACCGGCACCGGGCGCGTCCAGCACCGTCAGCGTCAGCAGTGCAGCGGTGACCACGGCAATCGACGGGACGATGCGTCGGCGACGGAGCACGATCGGACTCGGGGCGCTCGGGTCAGGACGCGCGGGGCTCGAGGCGCAGCGACGCGGAGTTCATGCAGTACCGCTCGCCGCGGGGGCCCGGCCCGTCGGGGAAGACATGGCCGAGATGTCCGCCACAGCGCCGGCAGCGGACCTCGGTGCGGACCATGCCGTGGCTGCGGTCCTCCTCGAGTTCCACGGCGTCCATCATCATGGGCTCGGTGAAGCTCGGCCAGCCCGTGCCGGAGTCGAACTTGGTCGACGCGTCGAAGAGGGGCGCGCCGCAGCCGGCGCAGTGGTACGTGCCGTCGTCGTGGCAGTCCCAGTACCGGCCGGTGAAGGCGCGCTCGGTCCCGGCCTGGCGCAGCACGGCGAACTCCTCGGGGGTGAGCTCGGCGCGCCACTCGGCGTCGTTCTTCTCCACTTCGTAGGTCACGGGCTGCTCCTTCATGCGGGCTGCCCCTTCATGCGGGGCGGTGGACGACGACTTCGATCTCGACGGCGGCGCCGAGGGGCAGTGCGGCCACGGCAACGGTGCTGCGGGCCGGGCGGTGCTCGCCCACGGCCTCGGCGTAGCACTCGTTGACGGTGGCGAAGTACTCGAGCGAGCCGGCGAGGAAGATGGTGGTCTTCACCACGTCGGTCCACGCGGCGCCGAGATCGCCGAGGATGGCGGCGATGTTGGCGAGCGCCTGGCGGGTCTCACGCTCGATATCCCCCTCGACGAGCGCGCCGGTGGCGGGGTCGAGCGCGATCTGGCCGGCCAGGAACACCAGGTCGCCGGCGCGTGCCGCAGGGCTGTAGGGCCCGGCGACCGGTGGGGCGCTCGGGGTGGGCACGGGCGACGCGGGCATGGGGCTCCTCTGCGGTGGCGGACGCGGCTGGTGGCGGTCCGCTACGGACCTGGATGATGCCACCCGTGGGGGTCGTCGATGATCGCGTCGGCCTCGGCCGGGCCCCACGAGCCGGGTTCGTACGGGTACGCCGGTCCGTGGCGGTGCAGCACCCGGTCCATGACCCGCCAGGCCGACTCCACCCCGTCCTGACGGGCGAAGAGCAGCGACTCGCCGTCGAACGCGTAGAAGAGGAGACGCTCGTCGGCGGTGAGGTCGCCCGGGCCTTCCTCGGTGCCG
>JBJSXO010000006.1:0-9679 GCA_046086425.1 Actinomycetota bacterium
GATCACCGACCAGGCCATCGTGGCGGCGGCCAACATGGCCGACCGGTACATCTCCGACCGTCACCTCCCCGACAAGGCCATCGACCTCATCGACGAGGCGGGCTCGCGGCTGCGGATCCGGCGCATGGCTGCGCCGCCCGACTACAAAGAGCTCGAGGACGAGATCGCGACCGTCCGCAAGGACAAGGAGGACGCGATCGAGGCGCAGCAGTTCGAGCGGGCCGCGTCGCTGCGGGACCGTGAGAAGGAACTGCTCGAGCAGCGCTCGGCCAAGGAGGCCGAGTTCCAGGCCGAGGGCGTGGACCTGTTCAACGAGGTCACCGAGGAGTCCATCGCCGAGGTGCTCGCCCTGTGGACCGGGATCCCCGTCTACAAGCTCACCGAAGAGGAGACGGCCAAGCTGCTGCGTATGGAGGACGAGCTGCACAAGCGGGTCGTCGGCCAGGACGCGGCGATCAAGGCCGTGTCCCAGGCCATCCGGCGCACCCGGGCCGGCCTCAAGGACCCGAAGCGCCCGTCGGGGTCGTTCATCTTCCTCGGCCCGTCGGGAGTCGGGAAGACCGAGACGGCCAAGACGCTCGCCGAGTTCCTCTTCGGTGACGAGAGCGCGCTGATCCAGCTCGACATGTCGGAGTACATGGAGAAGCACACGGTGTCGCGCCTCGTTGGCTCGCCTCCCGGCTACGTCGGCTACGACGAAGGCGGCCAGCTCACCGAAGCCGTGCGGCGCAAGCCTTTCTCGGTCGTGCTGTTCGACGAGATCGAGAAGGCCCACCCCGACGTGTTCAACACCCTCCTGCAGATCCTCGAGGACGGACGCCTCACCGACGCGCAGGGCCGCACCGTGGACTTCAAGAACACGGTGATCATCATGACGTCGAACCTCGGCACGGCCGACCTGCGCAAGTCGTCGATCGGGTTCGGTCCCACCGACGACGCGGTGACCTACGAGAAGATGCAGACGAAGGTCAACGAGGAGCTCAAGCGGCACTTCCGCCCCGAGTTCCTCAACCGCATCGACGAGGTCATCGTGTTCGCCGAGCTCACCCAGGCCGAGGTCACCGAGATCGTCGACCTCATGATCAAGCGGGTGCAGTCGCAGGTGGAGAGCCAAGGGCTGGGCCTCGAGCTCACGCCCGAGGCGAAGCTCCTGCTGGCGAAGAAGGGCTACGACCCGTCCCTCGGGGCCCGTCCGCTGCGGCGGGCGATCCAGCGCCACATCGAGGACGTGCTCTCGGAGAAGATCCTCTGGAAGGAGTTCCGCGCCGGGGAGACCGTGCTGGTCGACGCCGACGGCGAGGAGTTCGTCTTCCGGGCGGTCGAGGGCGTCGAGCCCCCGTCGGTCGAGATGGCCGGGAGCGGTTCGGAGGGCTGAGCCCGCCGCACAATCGAATGGCGCGGCGTCCACTGATCGCAGGAGTGGTCGCGCTCGCGCTGGTCTGCAGCGCGTGCGCGGTGGACACCACCGTCACCGTCCGGGTGGACGAGGACGGCGCCGGGGTGGTCCGCGTCGAGGTCCGGGCCGATGCCGACGCCGTGCAGACGGCGGAGGCCGGCGGTGGGACGTTGGAGAGCCGGGTCCGCCTCGCCGATCTCCCCGCGGCGGGTTGGACCGTGGGCCCCTGGGTCCGGGCGCCCGACGGATCGGCGTCGATCACGCTGAGGAAGCGGTTCGCCGACGTCGACGAGGTGACCGGGATCCTGAGCGAGCTCAGCGGGGATGCCGGACCACTGCGCGACGCGTCGTTCACGCGCTCGCGGTCGTTCCTCGCCACCGAGACCGCGGCCCGGGTCACCTTGGACCGCGCCCGGATGGGGACGGGGATCGCGGCCGACTCCGACCTCGTCGCGCGGCTGCAGGCCGAGGGTGTCGACGTGAACGCAATCGACCAGCAGCTGCGCACCGAGCTCCAGGAGGGACTCGGCGTCCGGCTCGTGGTGGAGCTGCCCGACGGCAGCCGCACGGTGATCGAGCCGGCTGCCGGGAAGGCCGCGGCCCTGGACGCGTCGGCGTCGGTGCTCGACCTGCGCCGGCTGCTGCTGCTCGTGGCGGCCGTGGTGCTCGTGGGGGGCGCGTTCCTCGTGGCGGTGTGGCCCCGCCGGCCGGTCCGCCGCCACCGGCACGAGCCGACGTACGCCACCTACCGACGCGGGGCGGCCCAGCGCCGTCCGCTCAGCCGGGAGGAGGCCACCAGGGAGCGAACTCCTCGAGAGAGCCCAAGACCACCCCGGCCCCGGCGGCGATGAGCTCCTCGGGGGCGTGCGGCCCGGTGGCGACGCCCACGGCAGCGACTCCCGCAAGGCGGGCGGCCTCCATGTCGCGCGGCGTGTCACCGACGTAGGCCGTTGCGCCTTCGTCCACCAGGGGTTCGGCCTTTGCGGAGCCGAGCCGCCATCCGTACACCGCGTCGACGTCGAGACCGACGTGGCGAAGGCAGCGCCAGGCGTTGGGCTCGTACTTCGCCGTCACCACGATGGGGCGTGCGCCCCGGGCGCGCACTGCGGCGAGTGCCTCGGGTGCGCCGGGCAGCAGGAACGAGCCGGTGACGCCGATGTCGGCGTAGAGCTTGCGGAACCGGTCGGCCAGCACCGGCGCCCGGTCGGCCGGGAGCCGGTCGGCGAACACCAGGTCGAGGTTCCGCTGCAGCAACGCCACGAGGAGATCGGGCGCACGGAGCGCGTCCTGGCCGGACTCGTCGGCGAGGGCGGCCAGCGTGTCCACGATCCCCGGGCGCGAGTCGATGAGCGTCATGTCGAGGTCGAAGCCCACGGCCGGGCCCCGGGTCGCAGGCACGGGACCACGGTAGGTGTCGTACCGGCGTGCGAGCCTCTCGGGATGACGACCCGAGCGACGATCCGATCCCGGCCCCGTGCCGCCTACCGCTGCGCCGAGTGCTCGAGCGAGACGCCCCAGTGGCTCGGCCGCTGTCCGATATGTGATGCGTGGGGATCGCTGGAGGAGGTCGTGGTCACTGCCCGCCCGGCCGCGCCGCCGACGAGCGTGCTGCGTCCCATCGTCGAGGTGGCGGGATCCGGTGCGCCCCGCGCCGGCACCGGGATCGACGAGCTCGACCGTGTCCTCGGCGGCGGGTTCACCGCAGGGTCCACCACGCTGCTCGGGGGCGAGCCCGGGATCGGCAAGTCCACGCTGCTGCTCCAGGCCCTGGGAAACCTCGCGGCGCAGGGGCACCGGTGCCTGCTGGTCGGAGCCGAGGAGTCGCCGGAGCAGGTCCGGGCCCGGGCCGAGCGTCTCGGCGTGCTCCATCCCGAGTTGTGGCTGGTGGCCGAGTCGTCGCTGCCCGACGTGATCGCCCACGCCGAGGCGTTGCGTCCCGACGTGCTGGCCGTCGACTCGGTCCAGACGCTGCTCGATCCCGCGTTGGGCGCTCCCCCGGGGTCGGTCACCCAGGTGCGGGAGTGTGCCGCGCGCCTTACGCGTCTCGCGCGCGACCAGGCGACGGCGACGATCCTGGTGGGCCACGTGACCAAGGACGGTTCGCTCGCCGGGCCCCGCCAGCTCGAGCACGTCGTCGACACGGTGTGCTCCTTCGAGGGTGACCGGTACCACGGCCTGCGGTTCCTGCGGGCGCGCAAGCACCGGTTCGGCTCCACGCGCGAGGTCGGGATCTTCGAGATGACCGAGTCGGGCCTCGTCGCCGTCCCCGACGCGTCTGCTCTGTTCCTGGCCGACCGCCGGGACGGTGGCACCGGGTCGGTGGTGGCGGCGACGGTCGAGGGCGCGCGGCCGGTGCTCGTGGAGGTCCAGGCCCTCGTAGCCCCCCGTGAGGACGGTGGGCGTCGCGTCGCCACTGGGGTCGACGCCAACCGGCTGTCGATGCTCCTCGCGGTGCTCGAGCGCCACGCCGGGGTCGACACCCGCGGGGCCGACGTCTACGCCGGACTCGCAGGAGGCCTACGGGTGGCCGAGCCGGGGGTCGACCTCGCGGTGCTCGCTGCCGTGGCGGGGGTGGCGACCGACCGTGCGGTGGTGCCAGGCACGGTGCTCATCGGCGAGGTGGGCTTGGGCGGAGAGGTGCGGGGCGTTGCGCACGCGGCGGTGCGGGTCGCCGAGGCCGCGCGGCTGGGTTTCACCCGCGTCGTGGGGCCGCCGTCGGTGCCGGCCGGTGCCGGCGTGCAGGTCGTCGCGGTCGAGACCGTGGCTGATGCGCTCGCCGGGGCGTTCGGGCCCGGGTCCGGGTGAGCGTCGCCCTGCCGCGCGCTGCGAGTGTGCTCCCGGCGGGTCCCCACCCGGCTTCGGGTATCGTCCTCTCCTTGCCCGAGAGGTGGATGACCGGCGTCGAGATGGGAACCTCGGTCCGCTCCGAGGAGATGCTGGCTGCCCTGCGCCGTGCTGCGCCGGGCTCCCCGTTGCGCGCCGGGATCGAGCGGATCATGTCGGCCCGCATGGGTGCCCTGATCGTGGTCGGGTCCGGTCCCGAGGTGCTCGGGGTGTGCTCGGGGGGCTTCCTCCTCGACGCGGAGTTCACCCCGCCCCGGCTCTCGGAGCTGGCGAAGATGGACGGAGCCATCATCCTGAGCGACGACTGCACCCGGATCGTGCGGGCCAACGTCCACCTGGTCCCCGATCCCGACATCCCGACCTCGGAGACCGGCACGCGCCACCGGACCGCCGAGCGGGTCGCTCGCCAGATCCGGGTGCCCGTCATCACGATCTCCGAGGACCGGTCCGAGGTCGCGGTGCACGTGAGTGCCGAGAAGAAGATGCTCGAGCCCACCCCCCGCGTGTTGGCCCGGGCCGACCAGGCGCTCCAGATCCTCGAGCGGTACAAGAACCGCCTCGACTCGGTGAGCATGGCGCTCTCGGCGCTGGAGGTGGAGGACCTCGTCACCGTGCGCGACGTCGCGACGGTCCTCCAGCGCGCCGAGATGGTGCGTCGGATCGCCGAGGAGATCGAGGGTTACGTCATCGAGCTCGGCACCGACGGCCGGCTGGTGCTCCTCCAGCTCGAGGAGCTGATGGGAGGCGTGGAGGACGACCGCCGGCTCGTGGCCAAGGACTACTTCACGAGCGACGCCGACTGGGCCCTGACCGACGTGCTCCAGCGGCTCTCCCGTCTCGATGACGAGGCCCTGCTCGATCTCGAGATGGTGGCGGAGGGCCTCCACCTGCCTGCGTCCTACGAGCTCGACACTGCGGTGTCGCCACGGGGCTTCCGCCTCCTGCACAAGATCCCGCGGCTGCCCGAGATGGTGTCCGACCACGTCGTCGAGCGGTTCTCGAACCTGCAGAAGATCATGCGGGCGAGCACCGCCGACCTCACCGAGGTGGAGGGCGTGGGTGACGTCCGAGCCGGGGTCATCAAGGAGGGCCTGGCCCGACTCGCCGAGTCGAGCATCCTCGAGCGGTACGCCTGATGGCCGAGCTCGCCGAGGGTCCCTACGAGGTGGAGGTGGAGCGGGTCACGCTTCGGGGTGCCGACGACGCGGCGGTCGAGGCGATCCACGCCCGGCCTGAGGGCATGCCCGTCGCCGGGGTGGCGCTGCACCCGGACATTATGGGCATCCGCCCCCTGTTCGACGACCTCTGCCGGCGGATGGCGACGCACGGGCTCGCGGTGGTGGCGCCCGAGCCTTTCGCCCGCGCACCGGCGGAGCTCCGCTCGGGCACCGACGTACCGGCACGGATGCAGGCGGTCGGTGCGCTCGACGACGCGCTCCAGCTCGGCGATCTCGAGGCCGCCGCCGACTACCTCGTCGTGCACGACGACGTCTCCCGGGTTGCGGTCGTGGGCTTTTGCATGGGTGGCATGCAGGCGCTCAAGGCCGCAGCTGGCGACCGCTTCGACCGGGCGGTCTCGTTCTACGGGATGATCCGTCCGCCCGAGCCCATGGCGGGCCCGAGGATGCGGGCCCCGCTCGACGCCGCCTCCACCGTCGTCCCGACCCTCGCGATCCTCGGCGGCGTCGATGCGCTGGTCCCGCCGGCCGACGTCGAGGCGTTACGGGCTGCGTGGGCCGATCGACCCGACTGCGAGATCGTCGTGTACCCGGAGGCCGACCACGGCTTCGTGCACGACCCGGCTCGTCCGGCGCATCGTGAGGCCGACGCCGCCGACGCCTGGACGCGCGTCCTCGACTTCCTCACTCGCTGACCGGCCCGCCGAGGGAGCGGTCGGCCTAGACGGCGGCCCGGTCCTCGAGCGACGCGCGGTCGAGGATGTGGTACTGGCCGCGGCCTTCGACCTCGATCCAGCCGAGTCGGGTGAACAGGGCCAACGCCTTGTTCACCCGCTCCCGCGAGGCCCCGATCATCGAGGCCAGCTCCTCCTGGGTGAGGGGGATCCAGAACCGGTCGTTGTCACCGGCCAGCTCGAGCAGCCGCTTGGCGGTCCGTGCGGGCACGTCGAGGAACACGGCGTCGGCCAGCGTCTCGTCGGTGGCCCGGAGCCGCTCGGCAAGCAGGCGCACCATGACCCACAGCAGCGCCGGATCGGTCTTGAGCTGCTCGCGAATCGGGTCGTAGGGCACCGACGCCACGATCGAGTCGGTGAGGGCCCGGCCGTCGGCGGAACGGGGGGCGTCGTCGAAGAGGGCGAGCTCGCCACAGAGGCCACCCTTCTCGAGGACCGCGACGACGGCCTCGCGCCCGTCGCCGGACTGCGTGGCGATCGCGATCCGGCCCTCGAGCACGACGAACATCTCGGTGGCCGGCTCCCCCTGTCGGAACAGGACCTCGCCCCGGCCGTAGTTGCGGATCTCCATCTGGTCACGGAGGCGGTTGCGGATCTCTTCCGGGAACGCCGAGAAGAGGCGGGTGGCGTCGAGAAGGCGTCGTTCGGGCACGTGGTAAAATTACAGGCTCCGCCAGCCCCTGTGTTTCGTCCCCGTGAACTCCACGCGGGGGAGGGGCTCTTCTCCCAGGAGCGTCATGACGTTTGCCGTCGGCGACAAGGTCGTCTATCCGCACCATGGCGCAGCCATCATCGAGGGCAAGGAGAAGCGGGTCTTCGACGGCCAGAAGACGGACTACTTCGTCCTGCGCATCACCTACGGGGACCTGAAGGTATCGATCCCGGTCGACAAGGCCGACGAGATCGGCCTACGCGAGGTGATCAACGACGAAGAGGTCGAAGAGGTGTTCGCGGTGCTCCGCAAGAAGGAAGCCCGAATGCCGACCAACTGGTCGCGTCGCTTCAAGAACCACGTGGAGAAGCTCAAGAGCGGCGACATCTACCAGGTGGCGGAGGTCGTGCGGAACTTGTCGATCCGCGAGGCGGACAAGGGCCTCTCGGCCGGGGAGAAGCGCATGCTCGCCCGGGCCCGCCAGATCCTGGTGTCGGAGTTGACCTTCGCCCTCAACGTCGACGAGGAGACCGCCGAGGTCCGCCTCGACGACGTGCTCGCCGGCCGGGACGCACCGCCGGCGAAGAAGACTCCGGCCAAGAAGGCCGCACCCAAGAAGGCTCCGGCCACCAAGACCGCGGCACCCAAGACCGCGGCGGTGACCAAGGCCCCGACGAAGACCGCGGCGACGAAGGCCCCGGCGAAGAGCGCGGCGACGAAGGCCCCGGCGAAAGCCGCAGCGAAGCCCGTGGCGAAGAAGCCCGCAGTGACGAAGGCCCCGACCAAGACCGCGACGAAGTCCGTGGCGAAGAAGGCCCCCGCGACGAAGAAGGCCGCGGCACTCAAGAAGGCCCCGGCGAAGTAGGACCGTGGCGGGAGTCGGGGCGGTCGTGGTGGCCGCCGGGCGGGGGGACCGCTTCGGCACACCGAAGCAGTTCGTCGAGCTCGACGGCGAGCGCCTGGTCGACCGGGCCGTGCGCGCCTGTCGAGCGGTCAGCGACGAGGTGGTGGTGGTGCTGCCGTCGGGCGTGGGGTGGGACGGCCCGCCGGTCGACGCCGCCGTGGACGGGGGAGCCACCCGCTCGGGCTCCGTGCGCGCCGGCCTGGCTGCGCTCCGGGGCGACCATGACGTGGTCGTCGTGCACGACGCCGCGCGACCGCTGGCGAGCCGGGCCCTCTTCGACGCGGTGATCGCGGCCGTGCGGGCCGGCGCCGACGCGGCAGTGCCGGGTGTTCCCGTGGCCGACACGCTCAAACGCGTCGACGGCACGCGTGTCGTCGAGACGGTCGATCGGGACGCGCTCGTCGCGGTGCAGACGCCCCAGGCGTTCCGGACGACGGTGCTGCGGGCCGCGCACGGAAGCGTCGGGGACGCTACCGATGACGCTGCGCTCGTCGAGGCCGCCGGGGGGACGGTGACCGTGGTCCGGGGCGAGGCGGACAACTTCAAGGTCACCGAGCCGGCCGACCTCCGCCGGGCCCGGGTCGTCCTCGGCGAGGCGAGGGCGCAGTGACGATCCGGGTCGGACTCGGGTTCGACGTCCACCCCTTTGCGCCCGATCGCCCGTTGGTGCTCGGCGGCGTGACGATCCCCGACGCGACGGGCCTCGCCGGGCACTCCGACGCCGACGCCGTGGCCCACGCCGTGGCCGACGCGCTCCTCGGTGCGGCCGGGCTGCCCGACCTCGGCACCCTGTACCCCGCGTCCGACGACCTCCACCTTGGCGCGGCGTCGGTGGGCTTCCTCGTCGAGATCGCCCGGCGGCTCGCCGCCGACGGGTGGACCGTCGGCAACGTGGACGTCGTGATCGCCGCCGAGCAGCCGAGGCTGGCGCCGCACGTCGCGGCGATCGCGACGGGCGTGGCGCAGGCGCTCGAGGCGGCGCGCGATCCGTCCGACGCCGTGGTGGCGGTGTCGGTCACCCCGAAGCGAGGCGAGGGCCTCGGGGCGATCGGGCGGGCCGAGGGCATCGCGGCCTGGGCGGTCGCGCTCCTCCAGCGCTGATCGGTGCCGACCGGTGCACGCGGGCACCCGATCCGTACCCGAAGGACGCCCGAAGGACGCCCGAAGTTCGGCACACCGTCCTCGCTAGCCTGACTCGGTGCCCGTCCGCCTGTTCGACACCGTCGCGCGCGCCAAGGTGGAACTGGTGCCCCGGGAGCCCGGGACGCTCTCGGTGTACGTCTGCGGCCCGACGGTCTACGACGTGCCCCACGTGGGCCACGGCCGCACGGCGACGACCTTCGACGTGATCCGGCGCTACCTGGAGTGGCGCGGCTACCGGGTCACCTTCGTGAGCAACGTCACCGACGTGGAGGACAAGATCATCGCCCGGGCCGCCGAGTCCGGGAGCACCGAACCCGAGGTTGCCGCTCGCTTCGAGGCCGCGTACTGGGAGCAGCTCGACCGCCTCGGGGTGCGGCGTCCCGACCACGTCCCCCACGCGACCGAGTACATCGCGTCGATGCAGGCGCTGATCACCGAGCTGGTCGATCGCGGTCACGCCTATGTGGTCGAAGGCCAGGGCGTGTACTTCGACGTCGTCACCTTCCCGTCCTACGGGCGGTTGCCGCACCGCTCGCTCGCCCAGCTGCTCGAGTCGGCCGGGGCCCGGGTCGAGGTGGACGAGGCGAAGCGCACCCCGGTCGACTTCGCGCTCTGGAAGGCGGCCAAGCCGGGCGAGCCCGCCTGGGATTCGCCGTGGGGACCGGGGCGGCCCGGGTGGCACATCGAGTGCTCGGCGATGGCGCTGGACCTGCTCGGCGAGGGCTTCGACATCCACGGCGGGGGTGACGACCTAGCGTTCCCTCACCACGAGAACGAGCGCGCGCAGTCGGAGTGCGCGGGCCACGAGTTCGCGCGCCACTGGATCCA
>JBJSXO010000007.1:0-3163 GCA_046086425.1 Actinomycetota bacterium
TCGGCACCGCGCTCGCGGCGACGAGCGTCGGCATCACCGCCCGCGTGTTCAGTGACCTCGGCGCCCTGACTCGTGTCGAGGGCCGCACGGTGATGGGCGCGGCGATCGCCGACGACGTGATGGGCCTGGTGCTCCTGACCATCGTCGTTCGCATCACCTCGGCGGGGTCGATCGACCTCGTCGACGTCGTGGAGATCGTGGTGATCGCCGTAGGCTTCTTGGTCGTGTCGGTGGGCCTCGGCACCCGGTACGGGCCCCGGATCTTCCATCTCGTCGACCGGCGGGCCCGATCGGCGGGTACGTTCGTCGCTCTCGCGCTCGCGTTCACGCTGGTGTTCGCGCTGCTCGCCGACGCCGCCGACCTCGCCCCGATCGTGGGTGCCTTCGCGGCCGGGGTCGCGCTGAGCGGATCGGCACCCGCCGCCCGCATCCGCCGCGAGCTCGCGCCGGTCGGCCACCTGTTCATCCCGGTGTTCTTCCTCGAGATCGGGGTGCGCGCCGACCTGCACCCCTTCACCGACCCGGGCCTCCTCTTGTTCATCGCCGTGCTCGTGGTGGTGGCCGGGGCCGGCAAACTCGCGGCGGGCCTGGGGCTGCTCGGTGGGGTGGGCGACCGGCTCCTCGTCGGCTTCGGGATGCTGCCCCGCGGCGAGGTGGGGCTCATCTTCGCCAGCATCGGCCTGGCCAACGGCGTGTTGGGCGAGGACCAGTACGGCGCGCTCGTGGCAGTGGTGCTGGTGACCACGCTCGCCGCGCCGCCGCTGCTGCGCTGGCGCATTGCGGCCCTCGATCGGCGACGGCCAGTCCGGGCCCCATTCCCGGCCCCCGAGGGTGGGTGGCTCGTGGTCGGCGAGACCGTCGGCCTCGCGGCCGAGCCCCCCGACGCCGACGCACTGCTCGTTGCGCTCGATGCGGCACGCGCCGTGCACAGTGCCCCGCCTTCGGGCGAGCTGCTCGAGTGGCTCGGGCGGGCGGATCTCGCCCAGGCCCGGTGGGACCGCCGGGCCACGTCGCGGTTCCTCGAACTGCTGCGCGACGGATCGGTCCGCTCGTGGCGGTTCCTCGAGGTCGCGGGCGTCCTCGAGCGGGCCCTGCCCGAGCTCGCCGACGCGGGGCGCCGGCGACAGGCCGACCCGTTCGTGCTCGACCCGACGCGCCCGCACCGCTTCGAGCTCGTCGAGAGCCTCCGCGATCTCGTGGCCGAGGACCCCATGGCCGCCACGGTGCTCGAGCGTCTCCGCTACCCGGAGCAGCCCATGCTCGCCGCGCTCGTGCTATCGGTCGCCGACGGCGGCGATCCCGCCGGGCTCGCCCGCCGGCTCGCCGACCGGCTCCGGCTCGGGACCGCAGCGGAGGAACCCCTGGTCGGGCTGGTCACCGACGCCAACCTCATGCGCGCGGCGGCGAGGCGCCTCGACGGCCTCGACGAAGAGCCGGTCCTCGTGCTCGCCACCCACCTCGAGACGCCGGAGCGGGTCCGGGCGCTGTACCTGGTCTCGTTGGCCCTCGGGCCGCTCGAGCCGTGGGAGCGTCCGCGCCTCGACGACCTCCTCGCCCGGCTACTCCAGGTCCTCGGTCGGCCCGACCTCACCGGCCGGCGCGCGGGCTCCCAGGTCGAGCAACGCCGGGCCGCCGCGCTGCGCCTCACCACCACCGACGCGCAGGCCGCCCGCGTCCGGCAGGCGCCGCGGGCGTACTTGCTCGCCCATGCTGCCGAGACGGTGGCCCGCCACGCAGCCCTGCTCGACCCGCCGCCCCGGCGCGGTCGCCTCGGGGTGACCGTCACCGACGCCGGCGACGGGCTCGGCCGGATCGAGATCACGACGACCGACCGTCCCGGTCTGCTCGCCGCGGTGACCGGCGTGCTCGCGCAGCGGCGCGTCGACGTCGTGGACGCAGCCGCCGTGACCTGGCCCGACGGCGCGGTCGTCGAGTCGTTCACCGTGCGCGCGCTCGGGCCCTTGGCGGCCACCGTCGATGGCCCACCCCTGCTCGCGGCAGCGGTCGAGGCCGCGCTGAGGGAGCCCCCGACCGGCGAGGCCGCCCCCGATCTGGAGATCGACTTCGACGCCGACGCGTCGCCCTGGCACACGCTCTGCGAGGTGCGCGGCCCCGACCGGCCCGGGCTGCTGCACGCGATCACCGTAGGGTTCGCGGCGGCCGGCGCGCGCGTGCACTCCGCCCGGGTCGAGACCGTGGGCGGCGTTGCGATCGACCGCTTCGACCTCTCCGACGCGGACGGTGCCAAGCTCGACGCAGCGCAGCGCGACGCCGTGCGCCGCGCCATCTGGTCGGGTACCGCGGCGCCGGAGCGGGCCGACCGCCGCGCGGCCAGGGGCCTCCGCCGCGTCCTCCACCCCCACGTGCGTATCTGACCGTCGCCTTCGGGGGAGGCGAAGGTCCGATACGCACGTCGTCAGGGGTGGAGGACGCGGGCCTTGGCGAGGCCCCAGGCGAGCTGAAGCGGGCCGAGGTCCTCGTCGCCGAGGTCGGCGAGCGTGCTCGGCGTCACGCCGTAGCGGTCGTCGGGGAACGCCCGCTCGGCGAACGCGTCCCGCTCCACCGCCGGGATCCCGGCCGTCGCGAGCACCTCGGTCACCTCGCGCGTCGCGGTGCGGACGATCTCGAGCGGCGTCGTGCGCTGCGCCGCGGCGTCGGTCGCGAACAGGTCGCGCAGGGCCTGGGTCACCCGGGCCGTGGCGAGCCCGGCGGCCGCATCAGCCTGGGCGTCGAGCGCGGCTCGCGCCGGGGGGTCGAGCCGGCCCCAGGCATCCGCGACCAACGCGACACGCGCGACGACCCAGCCGGGGAGCGCCCGGGCGACTCCGGCGAGGATCGCGTCGCTCGCCTCGGCGAGGCGTGCCCGCGCGGCCGCGTCGTCGGCCACCGGAGCGTCCGGGACCTCAGGCCGTGAGGCCGACGCGGCGGAGGACCGCCGCCGGATCGCCCAGGAGACCGGTGACGAAGGGACCGAACTCGGCGTAGCGCGCCGACACCTCGTCGAAGCGCATCTCGTAGACGATCTCCTTGAGGGCAGCGGGGTCGTCGGCGAGCAGGGTCACGCCCCACTCCCAGTCGTCGATGCCGGTGGACCCGGTGATGAGCTGCAGGACGCGACCGGCGTAGGTGCGCCCGACCCGGGCGTGGCCGGCCATCAGCGCCT
>JBJSXO010000008.1:0-2055 GCA_046086425.1 Actinomycetota bacterium
GGCGATCTTGCCGATCACCGGGTCGGCGCCCAGCTGTGAACCGGGGTTAAACCCGAACCAGCCCACGAGCAGGATGAAGCACCCGAGGATGGCGAACGGGATGTTGTGCCCGGGGATCGCACGGGGCTTGCCGTCGGGGCCGTACTTGCCGAGCCGGGGCCCGAGCACGACTGCACCGGCCAGCGCTGCGATACCGCCCATGGCGTGCACCACGCCTGAGCCGGCGAAGTCGACGTAGCCGAAGCCGAGGCCGAGGTTGTTGCCGAGCTGGCTGAGCCAGCCCCCGCCCCAGGTCCAGCCGCCGAAGATCGGGTAGTAGAGCGCGCCACAGAACAGCGCCCAGCCGACGAAGGACTTCCACTTCCAGCGCTCGGCCATCGAGCCCGTCGGGATCGTGGCCGTGGTGTCCATGAAGGCCACCATGTAGAGGAAGAACGCGGCGGTCGCCGCGCCGTACCCGGCGCCGGTGAGCCCGAAGCCCGAGCGACCCCACAGCAGCGTCCAGTCCCCGAAGTGGATCAGCCCGGTGGCCTGGGACTGCACCGGGCTGTCGAGACCGAAGTACCCGGCGTAGGAGAAGTTCGAGAACATGATCGGGAAGCCGATGACGAAGAAGGCCACGAAGCCGAGGCCGAACACCGCGAAGTTCGAGCTCACCACGTGGGCTGCGTGCTTCGCCCGGCAGAACCCGGTCTCCACCAGCGCGAACCCGGCCTGCATGAAGATCACCAGCACTGCGCCGATGACCACCCAGAGCAGGTTCAGGCTCCCGGCCACCTCACCGATCCCCGAAGCCGTCGCCCCCTTCGGGTCGAACGTCGTCGACGGGTCCACCCCGGCCCACGCCGAGCCCGTGCCCAGTATCAGCATCGCCGCAGCCGTCATCATCATGGTGACCGCCCTGCGCGTCGTCACTCGCATGAATTCTCCTGGTTCGGGGACCGGTCTCGTCGACCGGTCCGTCGGGTACTTCGACGCCGTTGCGGCTTCGCCGGCGCAAGCGACCTCGTCATCCAAGGCGCCGCTCGTTTCGCACGGGGTTCAGTACCGTGAACCGACGGCGTCGCAGACCTGATCGATTCCTGACCGCTTCCTGACCACCGGGCCTCGGGCCGTTCACTCCCGGGAAACGCACCGGAAACATCGGGTCCGTACGTTCGCCCCGTGGACGTGGCGTTGGTGCGGTGGCCGGCGGAGGCCGAGCGACTCGAGCAGCTGCAGGCCGCCCGCGCGCCGCGACTGGTGATCGTGGAGCGCGGTGACCCGCCGGTGACGTCCGACGAGCTCCAGGACTGGCTGCGGGCACCGGTCGACGAGGCCGACCTGCGCGTCCGCCTCGAAACCCTCCGGGCCCGTGCCGCGCGACGAGCCGCACCCGTCACGCTCGACCGCGGCGTGCTCCGGGTGGGCGACCGCGTGGTGGTGCTCCCGCCGATCCAGGCGCGCCTCGCCGACGCCCTGGCCGAGCGACTCGACACCGTGGTCGGGCGGGACACGCTCACGAGGCGGGCGTGGCCCGACGGCGCACCGTCCGGGCGCAACGTGCTCGACGTGCACATGGCCAAGCTGCGCCGCCTGCTCGCAGGGACCGGCATCGACATCCGGACCGTGCACCGCCGCGGCTACCTCATGTGCCCGACGGCTCCCGACGGCACCGCCCGCGCCTCGTGAGCACCCGGCGGTGAGCGTCACCGAGGTCCTCGTCGACATCGTCGTCGTGCTGCTCGCCGCCAAGGTCGCCGCCGAGATCGCCGAGCGCATCGGCATCCCGGCGGTGATCGGGGAGATCGTCGCCGGGATCGTCGTGGGTCCGTCGCTGCTCGGCCTGCTCGAGACCAACGAGGTCATCGCGGTCCTAGCCGAGCTCGGCGTGATCTTGCTGCTGCTCGAGGTCGGCCTCGAGCTCAGCCTTCCCGAGCTGCGCGCGGTGGGGAGGTCGTCGATGCTGGTGGCGACGATCGGCGTCGTGGTGCCGGTCGTCCTCGGCGTGGCGACCGGGCTTGTGTTCGGCGAGTCCGGCAACATGGCCCTGTTCCTCGGCACCGCGCTCGCGGC
>JBJSXO010000009.1:0-7347 GCA_046086425.1 Actinomycetota bacterium
ACCAGCGCCACGTCGCCAGGCACGAACGTCTCCACGCTTGCGTTGCCAGTCCTCGCGGCGCCGACCGTGTCGCGGGTGTCGTACACGCAGGTAGATGTCACGTTGCCGGCCAAGCCTGCAGGGTGGACCAGCGAGCTCACCGCGAAGATCGAGATACTTGATCCCCTCGGACACATGGCCGGCGCCAACTTCGTGATCGGTAGTGACTGGACGCCGGGCAGCACTGTCACTCTCACAGGCCTGGCGTCTGGGACTAACTACGTCGCCACCATCTTGGTCCTTGATGCTCCCGAGCCCAACACCAAGACGACGACCACGTCGCCAGGCACGGCCTTCACTACGCTGCGACTTGCCTGACGCGGCGAACGGCTCGTTGGTCAGCCGGCTCCGATTGCGGTCAAGACCGCGTTGAGACGCTGGTCGGAGCGCACCCACTCCACCCCTGCGTTGTCCAGCCTCTCCGTCACAGCGGAGAGGTGTGTCGCCTCGACTGTCATGATCTCGCCATCGACCATCGAATAGCTGCGCTGGCCGAGATCATCTAGGCGGTGCGCACGAAGGAATCGTGCAGACTCCTGGCGTAGCCAAGGCAGATCGTCCACATCAACGACGTCGCCGGGTATGACTTCGTCGATGGAGCGGTCCTCGTCGAAGAGCTCTTTCAGGCAGGCAACGATCGGCGGCCCATCGTGAGGCAACAGCTTCTTCAAGGCGCGGTACGAGCGCCGCGGGATCGGGCGGCGAAGCACCTCACCAAGGAGTTCTAGGGTGCTGAGGCGTCGTTCCTCCAGCATCAAGATCTCATCCGAATCGATGACGCCCACGACGAGAACGCGAGGTCGATCTGGGTCCTTGAACACCATTTCCGGGCGACCGAGTTTGGTCGCGGCCTTTCGCGCGAGGGCGATGCCCGCGGGGAAGCGGCTGAGCATTCCGCCGGTCTTGATCGTTGCGACAAGGCGGCCGCGGGGGATCTCCGGAAGCAATGATGGGGTTTGACGAGCGACCGTCAGGGATGTCGTGACATAGACCGCGGCGGGGTCGGCGTGAAGCGCGGTGACAATCTCATCGTCGGTGTAGGTCTGCAGCGGGCCGAAGTGCCGTAGTTGCTTAGCGACCTCCGGCCGATCCCCACGGCGGAGGAGTGCATCGAAGATCTCTCCACCGACACGGCCGTCGGGGTAGAGGTGAAGTCCGTAGACCTCTGCCCAGCGCACCAACGTCCGGTACGCATCGGCGTTACCGATCTCCGCTGACGGGACCCACTTGGTGGCCGCCCTCTTGGCGCATTGTGAACACGCCACCGCAGCCGGGCGTCGGGGCACGACCACGAAGCGGGGCCACTGCTCACCGGGATGCGTGACGTTGTCCGCGAGCATCCAATCGACGTCGCCGAGTTCGTCGGGCGCGTCGCTGCGCCTTGCAAGCACGCCTTGCTCACCGTTCCGGCCTCGAGTCTCCAAGATCCATGTCTCAGCGTCGACCTCCGTGAACGGGCCGAAACTCGGTCCCGGCCCATCGCTGTTGTGGAACTGCACCCATAGGAGACCAGGTGACCTTGACGACCCAGGAGCCGGCTCGTCCCTATTCATCTCGACCCCCATGCGCATCCCACTTGCCTTCCAACTGCCCTAAGCAACTGCTTTGGTCCGGATGTTGCGATAGTCGTTCATCGTCGGAGTTCTTCGGCGAAGTCTGCGGCTGTGAGGTCCCTCATGCCAATGACCTCTGGCGCAGCGCTGAGCTCGACGAGCAGCGCGTCGAGTTCCGGGATCAGATCGTCAGCACTACCGGCCTCTCGCAGGAATCCCCGCATCCCCCGGCTTGTCGTCATGTAAAGCACGGCGTCGCTACCGAGGTCAAGGACGTAGACGCGAGTCTGTCCACTACCGTGATCGTCACTGACGTCGAAGTGCTTCCCGGCGACCATGGACAAGTGCGGCGCCTCGAGTAGTTCGAGTTCCACGAGGAAGTCGTCATGGCCAGTCAACCCCCGATCGCGGTACCAGGTGACCAGATCTTCGAACGTGGCTGGCACAGGGGCAACTTCCTTTGCCGCTATCAGCACGGGCATCGCTTCTGCGCCAGCCGGCGGACTGCTCCAACGAACCATGCGCGTGGAGGCGAAGTTGACGCTGAGACCTGCGCGCTGCACAGCCCCGAACCACCGAGCGAACTCTCCAAAGTCCTGAAGGCGCTCCATCGAGACGAAGATGCCGCCTGGGCGGAGAAGCCGTTCGGCCGCCTGCGCTAAGGCGCTGTGGCTGGTGTTCCAGGCCTCTTGACCCGATTGGAACGCGCTGAAGGGATGAGTCGGCTCAGGGCCGTGACCTTCCACCTCGGTGAGGCTGGCGACTGACGTGACGACGCTGAACTCTCGCTGCTCGCGATAGTTGAGGGCGTCGCCCTGAACGAACGTGACGTTGGACAGTCCGAGCCGTTCGGCGAGGGCCTGGTCCCCCAAGCCCGCACCGCGGCCCCGGACTGTCGAGAAGGCCGAGTGGGAGCGACGCCAAACAGAGAAGCGGCGTCGTAAACCAAAGCCCCCGGTCACGCCCTGAGCGCCCCCGGCAACCCGAAAGGTCGCCGATATCCTCCAGGGGTTAGGCCCACAGTTAGGCCCATGTCTCGCCCCAGTAGCTCAGTGGATAGAGCTACCGCCTCCTAAGCGGTAGGTCGCAGGTTCGATTCCTGCCTGGGGCGCTGTGCGCCACCTCACGCGTCGAAGGCGCTCGACGGAAGTTCGGTGGCCTTGCCGGTGGGGTCGGTGCGCTCGGCGTCCATGGCGTCGACGATCACGGACGCGACCAGTTCGGGGTCGAGACCCTCGGGGAGCCTCGGTGGCTCCCCGGCGAGGGCCCGAGTGGCGAGGCCGGTCTCGGTGTGCGGTGGACGGACGTCGAGGACCCGAACTCCCTTGCGGCGCAGCTCTCGGGCGAGCGCGACGTCGGCCGCGGTGAGGGCAGCCTTCGACGCCGCGTAGGCCGCCATCCCGGGAAGTGGTTGCTCGGCGACGACTGCGGAGAGGTTCGCCACCACACCCTGGTTCGCCACCAGCTGCGGCAGACAGCAGCGCATCAGCCACAGCGGACCCAGCACGTTGGTGAGGAACAGCTCCTCGATGACGACGTCGTCGGTGACGGCGAGGTCACCGAAAGCGACGATCCCGGCGGCGTTGACCACGCCGTCGAGGCGCCCGTAGGCGTCGAGCGCGGCCTGGACCAACGTGTTGCCGGCGTGGCTGTCGCGCAGGTCGAGGCTCACGGTCGGGCCATCGAGCCCGAGGTCGTGCAGGCGCTGCTCGTCGCGGCCCGCCGCGACGACGCGCGCGCCGCGCTCGACGAGTTGGCGGCTGATCGGTGCCCCGAGGCCCCCGCTCGCTCCGACGACACCGATCACGCGGTCGTGCAGCCACATGGTGGATATCCTTCGTCTCGACGGGAGTTGCCGGATCCGGGTGGGGCAACCCCAGGTTCCCCGGGTTTGTGCCCGGATGCCCTCATCCCTGGTGCCACCGGAGCAAACTGTCGCCATGAACGATCTCGACGGCAAGGTGTGCGTGATCACGGGCGGCGCGGGCGGCATCGGGATGGCGATGGCCCACCGCTTCCGCCGCGCGGGGATGCGGATCGTGATCGCCGACGTGGAGGGCGAGGCATTGCGTGCCGGGGCGGCGGCGCTCGGTGGAGGGGACGACGCGCTCGGCGTGGCCTGCGACGTGACCAGTCTCGACGACGTGCACGCGTTGCGCGACCGGGTGGCCGAGCACTTCGGGGCGGCGCACATCGTGTGCCTGAACGCAGGCGTCGCGCCGACCGGCCCCATTGTCGACACGTCGATCGAGACGTGGCGCTGGGTCATGGACGTCAACGTCATGGGCGTGGTCCACGGAATCGACGCATTCGCCCGCGGGCTGGTCGACCAGGGTGACGGACACCTCGTGCTCACTGCGTCGGCGGCCGGGCTGAGCACGACCCCCGCACTCGGGGCCTACAGCGCGACCAAGCACGCCGTCGTCGGGACGGCCGCGACGTTGCGCGCCGAGTTGACGGGGACGGGTGTGGGGGTCTCGGTCCTGTGCCCGGGCCTCGTGCGCACCCGGATCTTCGAGAGCGAGCGCAACCGGCCCGACCCGACCGCGACCTCACACGCCAGCCCCGAGGCCGCGGCGATGCTGCGCGGGGTCATCGAGGGCGGCACCGACCCCGCCGACATCGCCGACGCCGTGCACACGGCAGTGGTCGAGGACCGCCTCTTCATCCTGCCGACCACCGACGTCGCCGGGATGATCCGGGCCCGCCTCGACGAGGTGGCCGCCGCGCTGCCCGCCGGCTGACACCGGGGGGCGGGTCACGCCGCCGACGCGGCGGGGACCAGGACCAGGACCGGGATCCGGCGGTTGGTGATCCGGGCGCGGTAGGCGTCGTAGCCCGGGTAGATTCCGGCCGCGGCGCGCAGCACCTGGTCCCACTCGGCGTCGTCGGCCTCGCGCGCGACGACCGGCACGGTCCGGTCGCGGTAGGTGACCTCACCGTGCGGGTCGGCGGCCAGGTTGAGGTACCAGGCCGGCATCGCGTCCTGGCCGAAGTTCGTGCCCACGAGCGCGATGTCGTCGCCGATCGGCACGCCGAGCAGCGGGAGCGTGCGCCGCTGCCCCGACTTCCGGCCCGTGGTGGTGACGGTGAGCACGGGGATCCCGGCGACCAGACCGCCGAGCGTGATCCGGCCGCGGCTGAGGCGCAGCGCCCAGGCATCGAGGTGATGCGCGGTCCGGGCGAACAGCCACGCACCGGGCGGCGTTGCGGCCATGCGTTGGGTTGCGCGCTGGGCCGCGTTGGCCGGGCGCACCCGGTAGCCGAGCTCGGCCTGGAGACCCACGCCGCCATTGTGCCGCCCGGCCTACGATCCCGACAATGGCCCCCGACGGCGCGCCCCCGCTGTTCACCCTGGCGCGCCGGGATCCCGGCGAGCTGGCGATCACCGACGGGCGCCGGTCGCTCACTTGGGCCGAGCTCGAGTCGGAGACCAACGCCTTCGGGCGCGGCCTCGAGGCCCACGGGCTCGGGCCCGGCGACCACGTGTCGGTGGTGGCCCGCAACCACGTCGAGTACCTCGTGGCGGTGATCGGCATCCAGCGCGCCGGGATGGTGGTCACCCCGGTGAAGACCGGGTGGACCCCGTCGGAGATCGGCTACCTGCTGCACGACGCCGGCTCACGCGCCGTGGTCACCGACGTGGCGTCGGGTCGGGAGGCCGCCGCGCAGTCCGGCGTGGCCCTGGTCGACCTCGAGCGCGACTACCCGGCGTGGATCGCCCAGCAGTCCACCGAGCCGTTCCCCTACGACCGCACGGGGTGGCGGCTCTCCTACACCTCGGGGACCACCGGGCGGCCCAAGGGCGTGATCCGCGACGACTCGGGCACCACGCCGTTCAGCGACGCCTTCGCGGCGAGCGCGGCGTTCGCCGGCGCGCTGCAGATCCCACGCGACGGCCTGCACCTCGTGGTGTCGCGGCTCTTCCACGGCGCACCGCTTGCGTTCGCGCTCTCGGCCCTCGCTGCGGGCACGCCGCTGTTCGTGATGGAGCGCTGGGACGCGACCACTGCGATCGACCACCTCGCGTCGGGCATGGCCTCCACGATCATGGTGCCGACGATGTTCCGCCAGATGCTCGCCCTGCCCGACGAGGTGCGGGCGCGGCTGCCGGTGCCCAGCCTCGGGGTCGTGATCCACGGAGGCGAGCCGTGCCCGATCGGCCTGAAGCAGCGCATGATCGCCTGGCTCGGCCCGGTCTTCGTGGAGTACTTCGGCGTGAGTGAGGGCGGCATGACGCTCGCGTCGAGCGCCGACTGGCTCGCGCGACCCGGCACCGTCGGCCAGATCCACACCGCGGCCGGGATCGTGATCCTCGACGACGACGGCAACGAGGTGCCGCCGCGCACCGAGGGCGGTGTGTACTTCCGCTCGAGCGGCAACGGGTTCAGGTACAAGGGCGACCCCGAGAAGACCGCGTCGGCCTTCCGGGGCAACGCGTTCACCGCCGGCGACATCGGCTGGGTCGACGACGACGGCTACCTCTTCCTCTCGGGCCGGCGGGCCGACGTGATCGTCTCGGCCGGTGTCAACGTCTACCCGGCCGAGATCGAGACCGAGCTCGAGATGGTCCCCGGCGTGGCCGACCTCTGCGTCGTCGGTGCGCCCCACGACGAGCGCGGCGAGATCCCGGTCGCGGTGGTCGTGGTTGCCGCCGGGCACGCGCCCGACGCCGTGATCGCCGCGCTGGAGGCCCGGGGGGCCGAGCACCTGGCCGGGTACAAGCGGCCTGCTCGCTTCGTCGTGGAGGACTCCCTCCCACGTGACGACACGGGCAAGCTCCTGCGCCGGCAGGTTCGCGACCGCATGTGGGGGGACGCCTCGCCGTTCGCCGGCCCGCTCGGCTGACCCGAGGCATGGCTGATCCGGGTCAGGGCTGCGGCGCGCTCCGGCGTACGTAGAGGATTCGGGTCCCGGCCACCGCGAGGGCGAAGCCGAACAGGACCACCAGCCCGGTGACGTCGTCGCGCGCGAGCTGCACGACGAGACAGGCCAGTGCCCCGACGCACCCGACGAAGCCAACCGCGGCGACGACGCGGTCGCGCCGGCACACGCCCTCACGGGCCTCGAGCGCGTTGACAATGGTGTAGACGGCGAGGAACCCGGCCGAGCCGATGACGATGATGCGCGTGATGCCGGGCAGCATCGCCATGCCCGCGCCGACTCCGGCGATCACGAGCAGGGCGGCCACCGGCAGGCCCCGGCGCTCTCGTCCCAATGCCGGCGGCACGTCACCCGCAGTGCTCGCGTCGCGCATGAGCCGCGCGGCCGAGAAGAGGGTGGCGTTGATCGCCGAGCCGGTGGCGAACACTGCGCCGAGGATCGCCAGCCATCGCCCCACCCCGCCGAGCGCGGCCTCCCCCACCGCGACGAATGCCACCTCCTTCTTGGCGACGATGCTGGCGTCCGAAGCGAGCATCTGCGCGCCGATGGTCACCCCGATGTAGATCATGGCCACGATCGCCACCGATACGTAGAGCGCCCGGCGCATTGTGCGGACCGGGTCGATCATGTCGTCCCGGTCGTAGGTGATGAGCTCGAAGCCCTCGTAGGCGAAGAACACCGTCGCCGCGCCGAGGAACAGGCCCCCCACGCCGCGGTCGAGCACGGGCGTCAGCCGGTCGGCGGAGAACTGCGCGATCCCGATCACCGCGATGCCACCGAGCACCAGGAGCTTGGTCGCGACGATGGCGTCCTCGGTGAGGCTCGACAGGCGCACGCCGCGCAGGTTCACCACCAGGAACGCCACCACGAC
>JBJSXO010000010.1:0-2650 GCA_046086425.1 Actinomycetota bacterium
GCCAGGTCCTGACCCAGTTGTCGAAGTCGACGCTGACCGGCCAGGCCTACACCTGCATCAAGAACACCCTGGCCAGCCCGTTCACCGTCACCTACGACCCCCAGCTCAAGAAGCAGGGTGCCCAGGACGCGGTCCTGTACAGCAGCCTCGACGGCGTCGGGTTCACCCTCACCTCGGTGCTGCCCCAGCCGACGAAGCAGGACGCCAGGGGCGTGCCCGCGCTCATCGTGGCGAGCGGGGCGAAGTTCGCGGCCTGGGGGCCCGTCGGCATGGTGAATGCCGACTTCACCGTCGACGCGAGCAGCGACGTGATCTTCGACCGCGGGGTGGTGCTCCGGAGCCTGACGGCCAACGGGGGCAAGCCCGGCGTGCCCGTGTTCCGGCTCGACGGCGGGCGGCGCACCATGCTCCTCGAGGCCACCGAGGGGAGCAAGCGGATGCAGGCACTGGTCACCGTCACCGACTACGCCACTCCGGGCTACTGGGCCCGGATCAAGCGCTGGAACGTCAAGCGCTGACTGTGGCGCGGGTCACGCGGAGGGCTGCTCGCGCTCGGCGTCGGGACACGCGGTGGTACGTTGACGATCTCGCCGACCACGAGAGGTGCACGGACCAATGCTGAGGCACACGCTGAGAAACTCCACCCGCCGCATGCGGGAGCACCGGCTCGGGGTCGACAACGGGTTCACCCTCATCGAGCTCCTGATCGTCATCGTGATCCTCGGCATCCTCGCCGGCATCGTGGTCTTCTCGGTGTCCGGGATCAGCGGCAAGGCCGACACTGCGTCGTGCAAGACCAACGTCGCCACGATCCAGGCCGCGGC
The DNA here is from genome assembly GCA_046086425.1 of Actinomycetota bacterium. GTDB lineage: Bacteria > Actinomycetota > Acidimicrobiia > IMCC26256 > PALSA-555 > CAIUKV01. The sequence continues at coordinate 825 of JBJSXO010000010.1, forward strand.
CGAGGCCTACGCCCTCGACAACGGCGGTGCGTACCCGGCGAGCGTCGGCGCCCTGGTGGGTAGTTACCTGCGGGCTGCGCCCGACAGTGGCACGTACTCGATCGCCGGTGACGGCACCGTGACGGGAAGCGGCTGCTAGCCGACGCGCCTCCCGGCGGCTGACTCCGGACCGGGTCAGGCCGGCGGCAGCTCGTTGGGGTGGAGGCTGACCCGCACGGCGTCCTCGTGGGTCACGATGCCGCTGCGCACGAGCGCGGCGAGATGGGCCTCGAGGGTCTGCATGCCCTGCTCTCCGCCAGTGGAGATCACGTTGCGTAGCTGCATGCTCTTGCCCTCCCGCACGAGGTTGCGCACCGCCGGCGTGGCCGTGAGGATCTCGAACGCGGCCACGCGCCCACCGCCGATCCGGGGCACGAGCCGCTGGGCCACCACCATCGACAGCGCGCCGGCGAGCTGGACGCGGATCTGAGTCTGACGGTCGGTCGGGAACACGTCGACCACGCGGTCGATGGTCATGGCCGCGTCGTTCGTGTGGAGCGTGGCGAAGACGAGGTGACCGGTCTCGGCGAAGGTGAGCGCAGTCTGGATGGTCTCGAGGTCGCGCATCTCGCCGAGCAGGATGACGTCGGGGTCCTCCCGCAACGCAGCCCGGAGCGCGTCCTCGAAGTTCTCGCAGTCGATGCCCACCTCCCGCTGGTTGACCGCACAGCGCTGGTGATGGTGCACGTACTCGAGCGGCTCCTCGATGGTGATGATGTGCTTGCGGTGCCGCTTGTTGATGGCGTCGATGATCGCGGCGAGGGTGGTGGACTTCCCCGACCCGGTCGGCCCGGTCACGAGCACGAGGCCCTGGGAGAAGTCCACGATCCGGGCCACGGCCATCGGCACGCCGAGCTGCTCGAACGACGGGATCTCGAACGGGATGAGCCGAACGGCGAGAGCCATCGTCCCTCGTTGGGAGAATGCGTTGGCCCGCAGGCGGGCCACCCCGCGCCAGTCGAAGCTGAAGTCGATCTGGCCGTTGCGCTCCAGGGTCACCCGACGCTCGGCGTCGAGCAGCGAGTAGACGACTCCCGCCGACTCCTCGGGTGAGAGCACCGGCGCACCGGCGATGGGCTCGAGCGCACCGTCGACCCGCACCAGCGCCGGGGCGCCGGCGGTGAGGTGGAGGTCGGTGCCCTTGCGGTCCCACAGGTACCGCAGGAACGGGTCGATGACGGTCGTGTCCACACCGATCATCGGGGGAGCCTAGGTCCGGCGCTGCGGGGCCCGACGGCACCCGGGCCGGCCGCTCAGGTGGTGACGGGGGACCGGTCGATCTGGAGGCCGGGGAACGTCCCGGCGTCGCGCCACGCGCGCAGCAGCTCCCGGTAGGCGAAGATGTCGCCGTAGCCGCCGCCGTAGGTGCCGGCCTTGGGGTTGGCGGCCTCCGGGTGTCCCTCGAAGTTGAGGCGCGACGGTGTGCAGGCGGCCATGAACGCCCGGTTGTCCCTCCAGTCGTCGACGATGCGCTGGGTCCACGCCGCCTCGGCTTCGGCGCTCACGTCGACCCGTTGTGCACCGCTGGCCTCGAGCGCGGCGATCGTCTGCGCGATGTGCCGGGCGCCCTCGGAGTAGAGGTGCGTGATGTTCACGGTGACCACGGCCTGCTGGCCGGGGGCGGGGATGAGGAACAGGTTCGGGAAGCCTCGCGACATGATCCCGTGCAGCGTCCAGGGCCCGTCGTTCCAATGGGCCTCGATCGAGACCCCGCCCCGGCCGATGATCTCGTGCGCGGCCCGGCGGGGGAACGGGGTCACCTCGGCCTCGAAGCCGGTCGCGTAGAC
>JBJSXO010000011.1:0-2792 GCA_046086425.1 Actinomycetota bacterium
GCTGCAGAACGCGGCGTCGATCGCGGCGCTGTTCCTCACCACCGAGGCGGTCGTGGCCGACAAGCCCGAGCCCCCGTCGGCCGGCATGCCCGGTGGCATGCCCGGTGGCGACATGGGCGGCATGGACTTCTAGGTCCGTCCCTGCGTCGAGTACGCACGTCGGTCGGGGCGCCCTTCGGGGCGCCCCGCTCGCGCCTACGGTCGGCCATCGGTATGGCCGGACGGGTGCGCAGCGTAGGGACTTCCCCGGCTGTATCGGTCGGCGTCCTGGTCGTGGTGCTGGGGGCGCTGCTCGCCGGGTGCGGGGGCCGCGACGGCGACGGCGACGCGCGCCGGGCCACGGTGGAAACCACCGCCCCGCTGGCGTCCACCGCCCCGGCGGGATCCGTCTCGCCGGTGGACCGGCTCGGCGGTATCGGCGACGCGCAGCAGGTGGTCACCGTGGTGGCCGACGCCGACGGCGACACCACCGCGACCTTCACGGCCTACGAGCGAGTGGGGGGCGCGTGGGTGCTGCGGTTCGGGCCGTGGACGGCCGACATCGGCGCCGCCGGGTTCGCGGCGCCGGGCGCCAAGCGCGAGGGCGACAACCGCACCCCGAGCGGCGCGTACGGATTCGACTTCGCGTTCGGGGTGCGCGCCGACCCCGGGGTGCGGCTTGCGTACCGCCGGGTCACGAGCGACGCCGTGGTCTGGGACGACGATCCCGCGAGCCCCCGGTACAACCAGTGGGTCGACACCGCAGTCGAGTCCGCCGGCGCGGATCCCGAGCCGATGCTCAACCCGCCCGCCTACGACTACGGCGCGGTCATCGCCTACAACGTCGACCGTACGCCGGGTCTGGGCAGCGCGATCTTCCTCCATGTCAGCAAGGCCGGTCCGACCGCCGGGTGCGTCGCCCTGCCCGAGGACCGGCTGCTCGAGGTGCTGCGGTGGCTCGACCCGGCGAAGACGCCCCGGATCGTGATGGGCACCCGCGCGGGGCTCGAACCGTGAGCCGGCGCGCGCGCCGGGCGCGGCGGCGCCGGTGGGCGTGGGTGGGCGTCGGGCTCGCTCTCGTGGGGGTCGTCGTCGCCGCTCGCGCGCTGATCGGACCCGCCGGGTCGACCGGCGGTGACGGGCGTGCGGTGGCGCGCACGCGTCCCACCACCGCCGGGTCGGCGCCGTCGACGGCGGTGACGACGGTGGTGACGGACGGATCACCCCCGACCACCGCCGCACCGCCTGGACCGCCGTACGCGGTGGAGGTCGCGCGCACGACGGTGGTGGACCCGACCCGGCCGACCGCAGCTCGCGGCCCCACCCCGGCCGCCTCCGGCCGGACGCTGCCGGTCACCGTGTACGTGCCCCGGACCCCGGGGCCGGTTCCGCTCGTGGTGTTCGCGCACGGGTACGCCATCGCTGCCGCGGACTACGCCGACCTCCTGCGCGACCTCGCCGCAGCGGGCTTCGTGGTCGCGGCCCCCGACTTCCCCCTCTCCAGCACCGTGTTCCCGGGTCCGCCCACCCAGGCCGACATCGACGAGCAAGCCCGCGACGTGGCGTTCCTGGTCGCCGCGTTCACCGACGGCACCGCGACCGGACCGTGGCAGGGTCGCATCGCCGCGGGCGAGGCCGGCGTGGTCGGGCACTCCGACGGCGCCAACACCGTGGTGCGCGCCGCGAGCAACTCGTGCTGCGTCACGACGCGCATCGGCGCCGCCGTGGCCCTTGCCGGTGACGAGGGTGCCACGGGCGGGACGTGGGGCGTGCCCGGCGCGCCGCCGATGCTGTTCCTCCAGGGAACCGCGGACACGGTCAACCCGTGGGCGTTCAGCCAACAGCTCTACGACGACGCCGCGGCACCCAAGACCCTGGTCGCGATCGCCGCGGGTGAGCACCTCCGCCCGTTCACCACCGGCCCCCAGCGCCCCGCCGTGGTGGCGCTCGTAGCCGCGTTCCTACGGGGCCACCTGGCGGCCGACGCCGACGCGCTCGCGCGGGCGGCGGACCTCGCCAACCGCGACGATCTGCAGGTGCGCGCGTCGTCCTGACGAAGCAAGCGGACACTGCGGGCATCTCGCTCCGGGTGGAGGCCCGGGACCGGGGCTATTAGCCTCACCCGGATGTCCGAGGCAGGAGCACCTGCGCCCAGCGACCGCCCCGACCGAGACGACCATCCGGCCGACCGGGTCGAGGCGTCGAGCGGCTGGGGGGTGCTGCACCTCTTCTATGCGGTGGACCGCGAGCGCGCCGAGGCCGATCCGGCCTCGGCGCGTGAGGTCGTGGACGCGATCGACGCGTTCGCCGACGACGAGCACCAGGTGCTGACGTTCACGGTTCTCGGCCACAAGGCCGACTTCGGGGTGATGGCGATCGGTCCCGACCTGTCCCGGCTCCAGACGCTGCAGCAGGCGCTCACCCGCGCGCCGGTGCGGCTGGCGTGGTCGTACGTCTCGCTCACCGAGGCGTCGGAGTACACCACGACCGAGGACGACGAGCGGGTCCGGCTCGCGGCCGAGGACGGCATCACCGACGCGGCCGAGGTGGAGACCCGTCTGAACGCGTGGCGGGACCGCATGGCGCACTACCGCGAGAACCGGGTCCACCCGAGGCTGCCGGCCAAGCGCACGATCTGCTTCTACCCGATGTCGAAGCGGCGCGACGGCGCCGACAACTGGTACGCGCTCCCGTTCGCCGAGCGGAAGCGACTGATGGGGGGGCACGCACGCGTCGGCCGCACCTACGCGGGCCGGGTGCTCCAGCTCATCAGCGGGTCCACCGGGATCGACGACTGGGAGTGGGGGGTGACC
>JBJSXO010000012.1:0-2770 GCA_046086425.1 Actinomycetota bacterium
GGTCGAAGTTCTGCTGGAGGAACGCATCCACCAGCTCCGGCGGGTGGCCGTAGGGGTAGTCGTCGGCGTCGTCGCGGATCACCCGGGCGTAGGTGTTGACCAGGACCAGGGCACCCACCCGAGCCGGCGCCGCCGCGGCCAGTGCAATGGCCACCGGGCCCCCGCTCATCTCCCCGAGGACCGCGAACCGCTCGACGCCCACGGCGTCGACCACGGCCAGCGCGTCGCGGGCCATCCCGTCGACCGTTACCTCTCCGTCGAGCGGATCGGAGAGCCCGACCCCCCTCGGATCGACCCGGATCACCTGGGCGAACGAGCCCAGCCGGCGGAAGAACGCCCCCACGCGCGGCTCGTCGTCGAAGGAGTCGATGGAGATCGGGCCCGCGCGCAGGTAGACCAGCGCCGGGCCGTCGGGGTCGCCGTCGAGCCGGTAGGCGATGTGGGCTCCCGCCGTGCGGGCGTAGGCGATCTCCATCAGAACACCATGGTCGGCCATCGGGGGCATGGGCGCCAACACAGCACCGCTCCCCGCCGGCGACCCGGGTCGGGACGCGAAAAGGGGCACGGCCGCCGAGTGGCGACCGTGCCCCCGTTCGGACTGCTCAGATCAGCCGGTGACCTTCGGAGCCGCCGTGACGGCCGCAGCCGGCTTCGGCGCCGGCGCCGGGCACAGCGACACCGTGGCACCCGGGCCGTGGGCCTCGATCAGCGCCGGGAGCCCACCGTTGGGAACCGGGTGGGGCGACTCCTGCCGGATCTGGCCGTAGGGAGCGTCGAAGCATGCCTTCGCCACCTGGCCGGGAGCATCGGCGCTGTTCGCGTTGGGCTCCGAGAACGCCGCGCCCGCACCGACGGCGAGGGACGCACCCGCAAAGACGGCCACAAACGCGACCGAGAGGAACTTCTTCTTCATCATTACCTCCGCACTTTCGCAGCGACATTGGGCCTCTGCGGCTGGCGAAGTTGTACCACACCGGGCGGACGAAGGGAACGATCCCGGCCCGGGTGGCGCCGAGCCTGGGCGTGCCGGTCGCCGGCGGGGGGCCGTCGGTACACTCCGGGCGATGACGACGCCGCAAGCCCCCGGTGACCCCGAGGTCTTCGTGGCCGGCCTGTGCGGTGCGATCGACGTCGACGGCGGGAGCACCGACGAGCAGCGGGCCGTGCTGGGCGCCTTCGTCCGCCATGTGTGGCTGCTCCCCGACCTCGACCTCACGACCGTCACGCCGCTCGGCCCGGCCGAGCTCGCCGACCGCCTGCCCGACGACGACGCCCGGGTCCGCTTCTGCGAGCTGGCCATGGTCCTCGAACTCTGCCGGCACCCCCAGTCGATCGCCCAGGTCACCCGGGTCGAGGCCTACGCCGAAGCGCTCGGCGTCGAGGGCATCGCCCTCGAGTCCACGCGCACCGCCCTCGAGCGCGGTGCCGCCATCGCCGCCGAGGACCTCGAGCGCACCTACCGAGAGATCCTCCCCGAGATCTCCGAGCTCTCGCTCCGGGACCGCTACCTCACCCTCGACGCGCCCGACCCTGCGCTCGGCGACCGGATCCGGGCCCTCCACGACCTCCCGGCGGGCACGCTCGGCTACGAGTACCTCGAGTTCTACCGGAGGTACGGGATCGCCGTTCCCGGAGACGACGTCCACCTGCCGGCCCACTACGTGAACCACGACATGAACCATGTGATCACCGGCTACCGCCCGACCGCGGCCGGAGAGGTGGCCCGTTCGGGCTTCCTCTTCGCGGCGAGCCCCAACCGGCACAACTGGTTCGAGTTCCTGCTCACGCTGTCGATCCACGAGTCGGGGGTCGTCACCCACGGCGAGATCCGGGCCAAGATCGCCACCCTCGACCGCCCCGGGGTGGCCGATCTGCTCGGCGAGGGACTCGCCCGCGGCGCGAAGTGCACGGTGGACCTGCCGTCGGTGGACCACCTAGCGCTCGTCGCCGAGCCGCTCGAGTCGGTCCGTGAGCGGTTCCACGTCGTGCCGCTGGTCGGCGCCGACGGCTGACCCCGCCGGCTAGCGCACCTCGCCGGTGAGGCCGAAGTCGTCGAGCACGGTCCGGACCAGGGCCCGCATCTGATCCCGGTTCTCCACGACGCCGGCCTGCCGGCCGCCGAGACCGATCCCGACCCGCCCGCCGACCACCCACGACAGCACTGCGAGCGCGCCCCCCGACCGGAGGCGGCGTTCCGCCGGGACCGCCTCGTTCCCGCCGAGGGTCATGGCGATCGCGTCGACGCCCCACGGCCGGAGGACGGCGGGGTCGAGTCGGCCCAGGTGGGTGAAGTACACCGCGGACCCCGCGTCCCACAGCGCAGCCTCCAATCGGCGGGCAACGCTGCGGGGGACGAAGGGCACGAGCGCGAGCACGTCCATGGCGTTCCCGGCGGTCCCGTCCTGCGCGCGCACTCCGGCCAAGCCCTGCGAGAACGCCGCACGCAGGCCGCCGAGATCCTCGGTGACGCCTTCGGGGTCCACCTGCAGCGTCAGGGGAACCACGGCGTTCGCCCGGGAGTCCCCGGGCGCCCGGTCGCTGACCGGGATCGACAGCACGACTCGTCCCTGCGCATCGACCCGGCCGAGGACTGCGGCCGCGTGGGTCGTGAGGCCGAGGCGCAGCGTGTTGCCCGTGCCCCCCAGGGCGTGGGCCCGAGCCTCCCACTCCTGCTCGTCGCCGAAGACGACGGCGTTGGGCATCGTGATCGCTGCGCCGACGGCGGCGCCGTCGCCCAGGGCGAGGGCCGGGGCCGGAGCCCTGCGTGATC
>JBJSXO010000013.1:0-7431 GCA_046086425.1 Actinomycetota bacterium
CGATCGCGTTGTGCTTCATCCGCGCCATGTGGTCGACGGTGATGACGTTGGTGTTGCCGGTCGTCGTGATGAACAGATCGGCGGTCTCCACCACGTCCTCGAGGGTGAGGACCTGGTAGCCCTCCATTGCGGCCTGGAGGGCGCAGATCGGGTCGATCTCGGTGACGACGACCCGCGCGCCCTGACCCTTGAGCGCCTGCGCGCAGCCCTTGCCCACGTCTCCGTACCCGCAGACGACCACGACCTTGCCGGCGAGCATCACGTCGGTGGCCCGGCAAATGCCGTCGACGAGCGAGTGGCGGCAGCCGTAGAGGTTGTCGAACTTCGACTTGGTGACGGAGTCGTTCACGTTGATGGCCGGGAACAGCAGGGTGCCGTCACCCTGCATCTGGTAGAGGCGGTGCACCCCGGTCGTGGTCTCCTCGGTGACGCCCTTGATGGCCTCGGCGATCCCGTGCCAGGCACGCGGATCCTCCGCGAACACCTGCCGCATCATCGCCAGGCACTCGCGCCAGTCCTCCGGGTCGCCGGCCTCGGGCTCGGGCACCGCACCCTCCCGCTCGTACACGACGCCCTTGTGCACCACCAGCGTGGCATCGCCGCCGTCGTCGAGGATCATGTTGGGGCCGGCGCCATCGGGCCAGCGCAGGGCCTTTTCGGTGCACCACCAGTACTCCGCGAGCGTCTCGCCCTTCCAGTCGAACACCGGGATGCCCCGGACCGCGAGCGCCGCCGCGGCGTGGTCCTGGGTGGAGAAGATGTTGCACGACGCCCAACGCACCTCCGCACCGAGATCGACCAGCGTCTCGATGAGCACGGCGGTCTGGATCGTCATGTGCAGCGACCCGGTGATGCGGGCGCCGGCGAGGGGCTTGGAGGTCCGGTAACGGTCGCGCAGCGCCATCAGCCCGGGCATCTCGTGCTCGGCGAGCTCGATCTCCTTCCGGCCGAACTCGGCGAGGGACAGGTCGGCGACCTTGAAGTCGTCGGTGGTCGCGTGCGGGGAAGCAGCGGTGGTGGTCATCGGTGATCCTTCTCGTTCGGTTCGGGCGCTCGTTCGGTTCGGGCGGGCTCCAACCCCGACGACCACGAGCGGCGACCGGGAACCGTCCTGGTCGCCGCACCGACACGACGCTCCCTCGACGGGTCGCCGTGCGCGGTCCGGGTTGGAGTCGGCCCGGATCACCGGGTGACAGCCGCAGGGGCCCGACCGGGCTCATGGTACCCCGCGGTCACCTAGGCCTCGCGCAGCGCCGCCTTGAGTTGGGTGATCGCGTCGATCGGACCGGGGTCGACGTCCTGGGCCAGGGCGAGGTACACGCTGGTCCAGTCCCCCACGTGGATCAGGTCGAGGACCTGGGCCAGACCTCCCTCGCCCCTCGCCTCCACCGTGAGCACCCCGGCGACGCACTCCTCCACGAGCTCCCGGGTCGCGCGCGCGCGGTCGGCGAGCCGCGCGTCCTCCACCCCGTGCTCGAGCTCGACGAGCGTGACGACCTGACGGGTGACGTCACCGTGCTGTCCCCAGCCGCAGACCTCGTTGTGGTCCAGCTCGGGGTACTGGTTCCAGAACGCAGGGGCCTTGGCGTTCTCGTTGACCGACTGCTTCCAGCGCAGCGCCGCCACCGCGCCGAGGCTCCCCTGGCCGTAGACGAGGGGGATGGTGCGATCGATCCGGCGTGCGAGCTCACGGGCCGGGTTCCGCGTGCCCTCGACCTCGGGAACGCACTCGTCACGGCGGCGGGCGACCTGCTCCTGGGCCCGGACGAGACCGGCGTGGGCGTCGGGGAGCAGCCCCGTCTTGAACAGGGTGACCACCGCCGGCGCGACCATCGCACCGAGACCGAACCGCGGACCGGGCAGGTCGGTGGTCACCGGGAAGTGCAGGAATCCCTGCGCACGGCCGAGGGCCTCGAGCGCGCCGCCCCCGGCGATCGTGACCAGGCGGGCGCCGAAGGCCGCCGCGTCCCGGGCGAGGCCGACGGTCTCCTCGGTGTCGCCCGAGCAGGACACCGCGAACACCAGGGAGCGCGGACCGACGAAGGCCGGCAGTCGGTACTGCTTGACCACGACGATCGGCGCAGGGACCGACGCGGCCCCGACCGCCGCGACGAGGTCGCCCACGATGCCCGAGCCGCCCATTCCCGCGAAGACGATGTGGTCGATGTCGCCCGGGTCGGGGAGATCGATCCCGGCGACGACGCGCGCGGCGGCCTCATGGGCCGCAACGAGCTGCTCCGGCGCGCTGCGCAGGGCGTCGACGACCCCCAGCGTGTCCACGGTCATCGGCGCGGTCACCCCTCGAACGTCGGAGTGATGCCCTCGGTCTGGGCCTTTGCGAGCAGCCGCGCGTGCTCGGACTCGTCGACGGTCTCGGCTTCGTCGACCAGCATGATCGGGATGTCGTCGCGGATCACGTAGCGGCGGTGCAGCCGTGGGTTGTAGAGCGTGTCCTCGTCGGCGAAGTACAGCAACGGTCCCTTGTCCTCGGGGCACGCCAGGATCTCGAGCAGCTTGGTGTCGAGGGCCATCGGGGTCTCCAGTCGTCGCAGCGTTAGCGAGGTCAGTCTGCCTTGCCGCCGATGAGCGCGAGCACACGGTCGGTGCACTCCTCGCACATCGCGGCATCGGCGGCCTCCACGTTGAGGCGCAGCAGCGGCTCGGTGTTGCTCGGCCGGAGGTTGAACCACCAGTCGTCGAACTCGATCGTGAGGCCGTCGAGGCGGTCCTGGTGCGCACCCGGGAAGGCCGACGCCACCGTCTCGATCACCGCGTGGGGATCGGCGACGCGGGTGTTCACCTCGCCCGACGCGGCGTAGCGCTCGAACGGGCGGCGGAACTCCGACAGCGCAACCCCAGCCTGCGAGAGCTGCTCCAGCACGATCATCGCCGCGATGATCCCGGAGTCGGCCCGCCAGTTGTCGCGGAAGTAGTAGTGCGCAGAGTGCTCACCACCGAAGACGGCGTCGGTCTCGGCCATGACCGCCTTGATGAAGGAGTGCCCGACCCGGGTCCGCACCGGAGTGCCCCCGGCTTCGCGAATCACCTCCGGAACCGCCCTCGAGCAGATGAGGTTGTGCACGACGAGCCCACCCGGGGAGCGCTCGAGCATCGCTCGGGCCAGGATCGCCGTCGTGGTGGAGCCCGACACCGGCTCCCCGCGGTCGTCGACGAGGAAGACCCGGTCGGCGTCGCCGTCGAACGCCAGGCCCACGTCGGCCGAGGTCGCACGCACCTCGCGCTGGAGGTCCCGGAGGTTCTCCGGGTTGATCGGGTCGGCCGGGTGGTTGGGGAAGGTCCCGTCGAGCTCTGCGTAGAGCATCGTCAGGTGCGTCGGCAGGCCCGAGAACACGGCCGGCACGATCAGGCCGCCCACCCCGTTCGCCGTGTCGGAGACGACCCGAAGCGGCGCGAGCGCAGCCACGTCGACGAACGAGCGGACGTGGGCGACGAACGCCCCGAGCAGGTCGCGCCGCTCGTGGCGGCCGGGCTCATCCGCGCGCTCGAGCAGACCCTCGGCCACCATCGCCTTGAGCTGACGCAGCCCGGTGTCCTCGCCGATCGGCGCCGCGCCGGCCCGGCACAGCTTGATGCCGTTGTACCGAGCCGGATTGTGGCTCGCAGTGAACATCGCCGCCGATGCGTCGAGGCTCCCGGCCGCAAAGTAGACGAGGTCCGTCGACGCAAGCCCGAGGTCCACGACGTCGGCACCGGCCAGCCGGGCACCCTCCACGAAGGCCTCCACCAGCGGCTCCGACGACGGTCGGGCGTCACGACCCACGAGCACGGTGGGTGCGCCGGTGAAGGCCACGAAGGCGTTGCCCACCAGGCGGGCGACGGTCTCGTCGACCTCGTCGGGGTAGATGCCTCGTATGTCGTAGGCCTTGAAGATGGCGTCGAGGGCTTCAGAGGGCGGCGCAGCAGTCATGGCGCGGGTCCCGGGGAACAGGGCTCCGAGTGGAGCGGCAGAGACGGAGACGGCGATCGGCGCGACGTCAGGCGCCGGACGGATCCGTCATCGTACCCGCCGGCACCTCCGGGTCGGCTCCCGAACGGCGCCGTCCCCACCACACGAGCAGGCCGAGCCCGACGAGACCCGCCAGGGTGAGGAGCCGGCCCAGCCACTCCGCCGGCGTCGTGCCGTAAGTGAGAGTCACCTGCTTCTCGGTCGGGACCACGACCATGAAGTTGGGGGTCGCGCGGTACGGGCCCGATGCTCCGTCGACCCGCCAGTTCGGGAACCACGACGTCTTCACGAGCACGGGCTCACCCACCCGGTCGACCCGGAACGAGATCGAGTCGTCACCCGCCCGGACTCGGCTGACCTGCACCGGGTCGGCGATCGCCCGGCGGCGAGTCGTGAGCGCCGCGGCGCCGTCCGCCCGACGCCACGAGTCGGGCCCGGAGGAGACGACGGGCCGGTCGAGCTGCTCGGGGAACCACCACCAGGGGGCTGCGATCTCCTGCTCCCAGCCCTCCGGGCCAGGGCCCACCCCCTCCGCCACGACGGGCTCGTAGGCCAGACCCTCGACGAGCGGGGCGCCGGCGACCCGATAGATGCTCCAGCCCTGCGGGTCGGCACCGTCGACGTCGGGAGACGAGGCGACCTTGGTCAGCCGCGCCTCGGCGTCGGCCTTGGCCTTGGTCGTCAGGGTGTGCGCGATGAAGTAGTCGATGCCCATCGCCTGCAGGTAGTCGACCCCGATCCCGAAACTCTGCTGGTCTCGGTACGGGATCCCGCGCACCGGGTTCGAGTTCTGGCCGGGAGCCACGAGTGCGGCGACTGCCTCGAAGTGGTACGGCGTCGTCGCCGACGCCTCGAAGTACACACCCTCCATCGTGGTGATCCGGCCGTCGGTCCAGTACGGGATGAGCATGAGCGCAAGCGGGGTGCCGTACTTGTCGAGCGACGGGCCGCCCTCCCACAGTGAACGTCCGGGCGCCAGCGCGCGCAGCTCGGACATGAGGGCGTCGTACTCCGGCCTCTGCTTTGCGATCGCGACGCGGCTCGCGAAGACGCACAGGGGCGCCTGCCCGTCCTCGGCCGGGAGCGTCGACAGCAGTGTGCCTCCGTTCGCGCACGGGGCGGAGTACGTGCCGGTCACCTCGTCCACGACGTTCTCGTACCCGGAGAAGTTCCACTTCGCCCAGTACGGCAGGAACCCCTTGGCGGCGTCGACCTCTCGCAGTGCACCGAACGCCAGCACCGCCGTGAGCACGAGCATGACGACCAGCGCGGTCCCGCGCTCGCCTGCGTCGACCGCCCGCGGCGGCGGCCGACGCAGCCAGTCGGCCCAGGCGCGCACCCCGGCGGTTCCCGGGGCCACAGCCGGCCCCGGCGCAGCGTTCCCGCCGGCCATGGCCAGGCGCGTCACGTCGCCGGCGTACTCGTCGTAGTCGCCGTAGCCGTCGGGGTCGGGGTCGGGGTCGACCGGCGCGCCGACCGCGTCCCGCTCGACCCGCCACTCGGCGACGCGACGCCATCCGAGGCCCCCGAGCCACCCGGCGCCGCGGACCACCTCGGCCACGCCGATCGCCATGAGCAGGTGGATCCCGAAGTACCAGAAGGACACCAGTCGGAGGTTCCAGACGTGGGTCCCGAGCTCGGTCCAGTAGCGGAACGCCACCCCCCACGCCACCGTCATGACCAGCACGACCAGTGTCGATCGCCGCAGGTGCACGATCGCAGCGACCACTGCGATCGCGATCAGCACGTACCCACCCCAGCGGTACGGCTCCCAGCCCGCCGGGTCGAGGAAGTACCCGGGGAACAGGTAATTCGCGTAACCCTGCCCCGGAGGCGCGCCCACCCCGATAGCGCCGTAGCGCATGTTCGTCGTGTACTTCATCGTGACCAGGAGCGGCAGGAGCCACACCGCGCTGAGGCACACCCCGACCGCGCCGATCGCCGCGGCTCGGGCGAAGTTGCGAAGGGGCCCGTGGAACGCCCAGATCGTCAGGGCGCCGATCCCGAGGAAGATGCCCACCACGAGGTGACTCATCAGGCAGAGCGCAAGGAGCAGCGCCGGCAGCCAGAGGTGCCGTCGGGTACGCAACGCGATGGCCAACGTGCCGAAGAACAAGAGCGCGAAGGCGATCGCGATCGTGAAGGAGAACTCGCCGGCGAGGGTGCTCGCCAGGGTGCCGCCCATGATCCGCTGGTTGAACGCGATGGCCTGCGCGCCAGGACTGGCACCCGGATCCCCGGTGAAGAACAGCAACGCCGTGGCGGCGACGGCGAACGCGGCCGGGGTGGGGTTGGGCGCCCGAAGGCCGCGCGCGAACACGTACGCGCCGATCGGCACGAGCGCCGGGCCGGCGACGACGACCAGCTTGAACGCGATGTTGTAGGGGATGAGGACGTCGAGCCCGACGATCGCGAGCGCAGGCACCGGGAAGTAGAACTGGCCTGCCGGGAACCCGGCGTAGAAGTCCGGGGACCACCCGGCCAGCCGCCAGGGCAGGAGGTGGTCACGCAGGTGCGCCGGCCACCAGACGTGGGCGCCGAGGTCTCCGCCGTTGGGCGTCGTGTTGCGCAGGAATAGTTCCGGCTGGAGCTGCACGAGGACGAACACGCAGCACGCCACCACGATCGCAAGGCCGAGCAGGTCGTCGAGATGCCACCACCAGCCCGGTGGCGGCTGCCAGCGGTGCCGGTCCCACCGCGACCGGGCGTCGCCGTCCTCGGGGGTCGAATCGTCGGGCTCGACGGCGCGTACGCCGTCGAGGTCGGTCCCTGCCGTCATGCCCCGCAGTCTCGCAGGAGCAGCGCGCGCCGGCGGGTCGACCATCGGCCATCTGCCGACCGTCGGCTAGGCCAGGACGAGGCTCACCGCGGAGAGCAGGTTGAATCCCATGTGGAGCAGCACCGAGACCCCGAGGTCGCCCGTCCGCGCGGCCTGCCACCCAGAGCACAGCCCGAGCAGCAGCAGGCCCGGCACCACGGCGTAGGAGCCCGGATCGCCCACGACGTGGACCCCGGCGAAGATCGCCGCCGAGAGGAACACCGCGACCGGCACGGAGACGCGGCGCTGGAGGGCCCGCAGCAGCGCGCCACGGAACAGCAGCTCCTCGACCACGGGCGCGACGACCACGATCCCCACCAGGAGGAGCACCAGCCCGATCCCGCCGGCCTCCTCCACGGTCTTCGAGACCTGCTGGGCCGAATCGTCGAGGCCGGCGAGATCGGCGATCGGGCGCAACAAGAGCGCGGCGAGCACCGACAGGCCCGCTCCTGCGCCCAGCCACCCGATGACCGCGCCCACCGAGCGCCCGTCGCCCGGCCACCGCAACCCGAAGTCCCGCCGCAGCGAGCGTTGACCCTTCCGGTCCGAGACCCACACCAGCGCAAGGACGATGGCGAGGTTCTGGGCCACCAGCGCGCCGAAGAGGTACCAGGTCGGGAGGTCGTCGTCGGCGAGGCGGTCGGCG
>JBJSXO010000014.1:0-5654 GCA_046086425.1 Actinomycetota bacterium
CCGGGACCCTCTCGGGAGGCGAGCAGCAGATGCTCGCGCTCTCACGCGTCCTGGCCGCGCCGCCGAAGCTCCTCATCGACGACGAGATGTCGCTCGGGCTCGCGCCCAAGATGGTCGATCTCGTGTTCGAGTCCTTGCTGCGCATCCGCGACGAGGGCGTCACGGTCTTGCTCATCGAGCAGTTCGTGGAGCGGGCGCTGGGCTTCGCCGACGACGCAGTGATCCTCCGCCACGGCCTCGTCGGATGGAACGGTCGCGCGGGCGACGCCGGCTCCGAGCTGCTCGCCGAGTACCTCGGCGGGGAGTCGGCGTCGACGCTCTCGTCGGACTAGGCAGTCCGGACTACGCGGTCCGGACGAGGCGGTCAGGCCTTCACGGTCCCGACGAGGAGCTCCCGGAACGGCGTGTTCTTGTCGGGCCCGGGCTCCTTGGGGAGACCGAGCACCCGCTCCCCGACGATGTTCTTCTGGATCTCGTCGGAGCCGCCGTAGATCGAGGGACCCGGAGCCCAGATCGTGGCCTCCTGGAAGTTGCCCTCACCCGGCGTGTCCTCGCCCAGCACCGTGGCGTACGGGCCGATGATCGCAGGACCGAGGTCACGGCCGTGACGCAGCACCCGGCTCATCTGGAGCTTGGCCAGGTTGCCTTCGCCGGGAAGGCTCTTGCCGGCGGCGCGCAGGTGCTTGGCCCGCAACGACGTCATCCGGCCGACCTCCTCGAGGATGTACGCCTCGGCGAGCCGCTGACGCAGGACCGGGTCGTCGGCCACACCGAGGTCGCGCGCGACCCGGCGCATGAGCGTCCCGCCCCGCTCGGAGCGGGACGCCTGCGCGGCCTGGGCCCGGGCGCCGTCGACGAGCTCGCCCACCGTGAGCTCGAGCATCCCCGACTTCCTCCCGGGGAACCCGCCGCCGGCCGAGCCGGTACCACCCGTGCCCAGCCCGGCCCGTTCGGCCGCCAGGGTGGTGTTGGCGACGATCCATCCCGCGCCGTGACCTCCGACGCAGGCCGACTCGGCCACTCGCGCGTCGGAGAAGAACACCTCGCAGAACAGCGAGCGCCCGGTCATCTCGCGCAGCGGGCGGATGTCCACCCCGGGCTGGTCCATCGAGAACGCGAAGTACGACAGGCCCTTGTGCTTGGGTGCGTCGGGATCGGTGCGTGCGAGCAGCATCCCCAGGTCGGCGCTCTGCGCACCGGAGGTCCACACCTTCTGTCCGTTGACGATCCACTCGTCGCCGTCTCGCACCCCCTTGGTCTGGAGCGAGGCGAGGTCGGAGCCGGCCCCGGGCTCGGAGAACAACTGGCACCAGGCCTCCTGACCGTTGACGATCGGCCGGAGGTACCGCTCCCGTTGCTCGTCGGTGCCGTGAGCGAGGATCGTCGGGCCGGCGAGGAGGAGCCCAAGGCCTGCGGGCGGACCGGGCACGTTGGCCGCCCGCAGCTCCTCGGCCACCGTGCGTGCGGCGGCACCCGGCAGGCCCTTACCGAGCCACTCCACGGGCCACGTGGGCACCGCCCACCCGGAGTCGGTGAGCCGCTCCCACCACTCGGCCAGGGTGATGGCCGGGTCGTAGGCC
Organism: Actinomycetota bacterium; assembly: GCA_046086425.1. Classification (GTDB taxonomy): domain Bacteria; phylum Actinomycetota; class Acidimicrobiia; order IMCC26256; family PALSA-555; genus CAIUKV01. The sequence continues at coordinate 1,581 of JBJSXO010000014.1, forward strand.
TCGGCGACGAACGCGCGCACGGCGTCGCGGATCTCCTGGTCGGTCATGTGATCGGTCTTGGTGCCCACGATTGTCCTCCGGGTGCGGTGTTGCGGGTCAGTCGACGAGCTGGTTCACGATCTCGGACGGCCGGCAGATCCGGGCCTCGTCGCCCCTGACCACGATCGGGCGCTGCATCAGCTCGGGATGCTCGAGGAGCAGCCCGACGACCGCCTCGGCCGTCGTGTAGTCCGCGGCGTCGAGGCCCAACTCGCCGAAGCGCTTGTCCTTGCGGACCAGCTCGGCCGGCTCGTCCGGGATCGCCGCGAGGATCCGGACGAAGTCGGCCCGAGACAGGGGCGCCTTCAGGTACTCGACGACGTCGAACTCGACGCCACGGTCGCGCAGGATCTCCAGCACGCCCCGGGCCTGCCCTCAGCCGGGGTTGTGGTAGACGGTCAAGGTGGTCATGCGCCAACGCTACTCTCGGCGGACTACCCCGCACCCCCTGGGACCTTTGGGAGTCGTCGTGAGTGACCACCGCAACACGTTCCTCGGCCGCACCGACGTCAACGACGTGGAGTCGATCCTCGCCGACGACGCCATCGACTTCGGCGACCTGGTCCACACCCAGGCCGTCGGGGGCGACGCCATCTTCACCTGGGACTACGAGCGCACCCGACCGGCCCTCGAGAAGCTCTACGAGAAGGTAAAGGTGTGCCGGTAGGAAGCCAATGACCTTCCGTGGGACGTCGATGTCGACGTCAAGGCCGTGGCCGGGGCGATGGCCGGCGCCGTCGCCCACCTGCGTGAGCGCCTCTGCGCCGTCGACGGCTCCCCGATGGGCACCTGGGGCGACCGCGAATGGACGCAGTTCGCCGTGGAGGCGTTCAACTTCCGGATGAGCCAGTTCCTCCACGGTGAGCAGGGCGCCCTGATCTGCACGGCAAAGATCGTCGAGACGGTGCCGTGGATCGACGCCAAGTACTACGCAGCCACCCAGGTGGTCGACGAGGCCCGCCACGTCGAGGTCTTTGCGAAGTACCTCGACACCAAGCTCGAAGGGCACTACCCCGTCAACCCGGCGCTGCAACTGCTGATCGACGACGTGATCGCCGACGATCGCTGGGACATGACCTACATGGGCATGCAGATCATGATCGAGGGGCTTGCGCTCGCCGCCTTCGGGTTCATGCACATGATCACCGAGGAGCCGCTGCTGAAGCAGCTGCTGCGCTACGTCATGGCCGACGAGGCCCGCCACGTCGCCTTCGGGGTGATCTCGCTCAAGGAGTACTACGGCCAGCTCACCGCAAGCGAGATCCTCGAGCGCCAGGAGTTCGCCTTCGAGGCCGCGATCCGGATGCGCGACCGCATCATGATGCACGCAGTGTGGGAGAAGATGGGGATCGACCGGGCGACGATCACGCGCATGCTCTTCGAGATCCGCCGCCCCGGCACCAACCCGTTCGAGGCGGCGCTGTTCTCCAAGATCGTGCCCAACTGCAAGAAGCTCGGCCTCCTCGACGCCGGTGACGGCTGGCTGCGGACCAAGTTCACCGAGATCGGCGTGATCGACTTCGAGAACGCGATCGACACCGAGATGGAGTACGAGCTGCTCGACGCGGAGTCGGTCGGCGCCGTCGCCTGACACCAACTCACGGGGGAACGACTACGTGGCCTTCAGGGAGTACCCGGTTCGCGTCGGGTCGATGCTCTACACCCAGGTAGACCCCGAGCGCGGCTACGAGGTCGACTACAACCGTTGGTACGAGCGGGACCACTTCTACGCCGGGTGCATGATCGGGCCCTGGCTGTTCGCCGGCCGCCGTTGGGTCGCCACCCGCGACCTCAAGAACTTGCGGTTTCCCGACGACACGCCGTTCGTACCGAACGTGCGCGACGGCTCGTACGTCGCGATCTACTGGCTCCTCGACGAGCACTACGAGGACCATCTCGAGTGGGCGACCGAGCAGGTCAACTGGCTGTACGCGAACAACCGGGGGTACGCCAATCGGGTCCATGCACACACCGGCATGTACTTCCACGTCGCCCGCTGGTATCGCGACGACGACCCCGTTCCGCTCGAGCTTGCGCTCGACAAGCCCGAGTACACGGGAATGGTGTCGCTGGCCGTGCAGCCGGAGGCCGGCGTGGACACCGACGCGATGATCGCATGGTTCGACGCGAACCTGCCCGGGTTCCTCGAGGGCAGCCCGGTCGCCAACGTGTCGGCCTGGAGGTCGGCCCCCCTGCTCGACAGCGCGCCGTCGTTCGTGCCGCGCGACCCGGACGCCGACGCCCGCCTGCTCCAGCTGTACCACCTCGAAGCCGACCCGCGTCCGGGCTGGGACGGCATTCGGAGCTGGGCCCGGAAGATCGACGAGTCGGGGATCATGCGCACCATCTGGTGCGGCCCGTGGATCCCCACCGTCATCGGCACCGACACCTATACCGACCAGCTCTGGTAGCCGCGTACCGACCAGCTCTGGTATCCGCGGCGTCGACCGTGCTCGACGGGTTCACGACCGCGGGTCGATCTCGAGGGTGAGCTGGGGCCGGGCCACCGCGTCGGCCACCCGTCGGCCGTATTCGTCGCGGCTGATCTCCACCACGCCGAGCGACGCCAGGTGGGGTGTGCGCCACTGCACGTCGAACAGCGTTCCCCCGCCGGCGCGCAGCCGCTCCACCAGCACGAGCAGCGCCACCTTCGAGGCGTCGGTGGCCCGTTGGAACATCGACTCGCCCGCGAACAGGCCACCGACCGCGACCCCGTAGACACCCCCGACCAGCTCGGACCGCCCCGCGTCCTGGGCCCACACCTCGACGCTGTGGGCCCACCCGAGCTCGTGGAGCCGCGCGTAGGCGGCGACGAACGCGTCGTCGATCCAACCACCGGGACGCCGCTCGTCGGCGCACGCCCGCATCACCTCCGTGAACGCGGTGTCGACGGTCGCCGTGAATCGGCGGGCCGACCGGCGCAGCGACCGGTGCACCACCATTCCGTCGAGGGGCAGGACGCCCCGAGGGTCCGGGCTCCACCACCCGAGCGGTCCGTGCGGTGCAAGGCGCATCGGGAACAGCCCGGACCGGTATGCGGCGAGCAGGGTCCCCGGCTCGAGGTCCGCGCCGACCCCGGCCACCTCGCCCCCACCCGCGGCGGCGGGCCGGGGCAGGGCCCAACGGCTGGGCTCGGGCTCGACGGGGGGAGTGGGAGCGACGCGAGGAACCTACCGCGACGCCCGCCCCTTGGTAGCGTCGGGGGGCGCCGCCGCACCTGCGGGGCGCATTCTCATGCGTCGCCCGACTCGCTCGACTCATCCACCTCTCGACGACCCCCCGCGGGCGCGTCGCGGCGCCGTCCTGGCGTTCGCGGCGGCCGTTGCGCTCGTCGCCGGGGGGATCGCCGTCCCCTCCGATGCACAGGTCGGCTCCGCCGACCCCGTCGCCGACGCCGACGCGACGATCGCCCGGCTGCGCCAGCAAGCCGACGCGCTCGCCGGGCAGTACTTCGAGGCCCTGGGCCGGCTCGCTGCGGTGCAGCAGCGCATCGACGACATCGAGGCCCGACTGCCGGCACTGGCCGACCAGATGACCGCGCTGCGTGCGGCCAACCAGGAACGGGCCGTGGTTGCGTACCGACGCTCGGGTCACGCCCTGGCCGCCGTCATCGGGTCCGGCGACCCCATGCAGGCAGCCCGGCGTGTCCAGTGGCTCGGTCTGCTCAACGCCCGCGACCGCGCCGTCTCCGACGCGCTGCGGGCGACCTCTACCCGCCTGGGCAACGAACGCGCCGCGCTGCGCCTCGCCCGGGAGTCGGCGGCTGCCGCCCTCGACGACGTCCGAGCCCAGGGCGAGGCGATCGACGCGCTCCTCGTCGCCGCGCAGGAGCGCCGCCGGATCGCGGCCACGCCTCCGACCACGGTGGCCGGCCCGCTCGCGGCGGGACCTGCACCGGTCACCGCGCCGCCAGCCCCACCTCCGTCGACCTACGTCCCCACACCGGGAACTCACCCCTTCCACGACGATCCGTTCCTGGTGTGCCTGCGCACTCGCGAGTCGAGCGGCAACTACGCCGCGGTCAACCCGGCCGGG
>JBJSXO010000015.1:0-3182 GCA_046086425.1 Actinomycetota bacterium
GGCACGTCGTCGACGAACGGCTCGAACCGCCGCTGCGGCGCGCCGCCGGGCGGCTCGACCAGGACCACCTCGGCGCCGTAGTCGGCCAGGATCCGCCCGCAGAACGCGGCGTACTCGCTGGCCAGCTCGACGACCCGCACGCCGGCCAACGGCCCGGCGCGCGCGGGATCCGGCGGCGGGAGCGCCGCGGTGCTGAGGTGCGGGCCGATCTGCGCGCGTGCCACTAGATCACACCCGCGCGCCGGAGGGCGTCGATCTCGCCTGCGCCCAACCCCAGGATCTCCCCGTAGACGACGTCGTTGTCCTGGCCGAGCAGCGGTGCCGCCCGCTCGATGCACCAGTCCGTCTCGGAGAGGTGCACGGGCAGCCCGTCGACCCGGACCCGGCCCATGGCCCGGTGCTCGACCCACGGCCACAGGCCCCACTCGCGGGTGCCGGCGTCGTCCTCGATGCGCTCGCCCGGCCGCGCCACCGCGACCCCGGGGACGCCGGCCCCGACCAGCAGGTCCTGCAGCGCGCCCGTGTCCCGCGTCCCGCACCAGGCCGCCAGGCGCTCGTCGAGCTCGTCCTGGTGGGCGAGCCGGCCGGCCCGGGTGGTGAAGCGCGGGTCGGTAGCCCAGTCGCCGTCGGGCGTCGCCGCGACCAGCGCGGCCAGCACGCGCCAGTCGTCGTCGTCCCGGCAGGCGATCGCGAACCACTCGTCATCGCCCCGGGCCGGGTAGACGTTGTGTGGCGCCATCGCCGGGGCGTCGCTGCGGTTGCTGTGCGGGAAGCCGGGCCGGCGGGTGGGTCGCCCGTTGACCGTGTAGTCGAGGACCACCGGACCCAGCATCGTCGCCCCCGCGTCGGTGCACGACATGTCGACCCACTGGCCCTCGCCGGTGCGGGTGCGGTGGACGAGCGCGAGGAGGATCGCCAGGGCCATGAAGTTCCCGCCGTGGTGGTCCATGTACGAGTAGCCCCAGCCCGCCGGCGGCAGGTCGGGCAGTCCCGACGTGTACGTGAGCCCGCAGCACGCCTGCACGATCGGGCCCCAGGTCTTGAACGACGAGTACGGGCCGCGGTGGCCGAACCCGCAGTTCGACACGTAGATCACGTCGTCCCGGATCTCCCGCAGGCGCTCGTACGGGAAGCCGAGACCGGCGAGCACCCCACCCGCGAAGTTCTCGGCCACGACGTCGGAGACACGCACGATCTCCGTGAGCAGCTCCCGGCCCCGTTCGGTGCGCAGGTTCAGCGTGATCCCGAGCTTCTCCACGTTGTGGTTCTGGAACCCGCCACCGAACTCGCCGCCGCGGCGGTCGTCGACGAACGGCTCCATCCCGCGCAGGATGTCCCAGCGGCCTTCGGTGACGGGGTCCTCGATCTTGATGACCTGCGCGCCGAAGGCAGCGAGTGTGCGGGTCGCGCCGGCTCCCGCGAGCTGACCGGTGAAGTCGCAGATCCGGATGTGCGAGAGCGCCCCCATCGGCCGCGCACGCTATCCGAGGTGGCCCCCCACCGCGCCGAGGGGTCCGGGCCTAGGGTGGCGCGATGACCGACGACGCGACCCCTTCGCTCTCCGGAAACCTCGTGACGGCGTTCTCGCTGGCCGGGAAGGTCGCCGTGGTCACCGGCGCTGCGCGCGGCATCGGCGCGCAGGCCGCCGTGACCTTCGCCGAGGCGGGCGCCGACCTGGTGGTCGCCGACGTGATCGAGGACACCCTCGCCGAGACCGCCGAGCGGGTGCGCGCGCTCGGCCGGCGAGCCACGGCCGTCCCCACCGACATGACCCGGAAGACCGCGGTCGACGCGCTCGCCAGCCGAGCGGTTGCCGAGCACGGACGGGTTGACGTGTGGGCCAACGTGGCGGGGGTGCTGCGCTACTCCCCCATCATGGAGACGACCGAGGACGACTACCGCCTCGTCACCGGCGTCAACCTCGACGGCGTCTACTGGGGTGTGGCTGCGGCGATGCGGGCGATGCGGGAGCGCGGTGGGTCGATCGTCAACATCGCGTCGGCCGGTGGTGACATGCCTGCGCCGATGATCTCGGTCTACGCGATGACCAAGGCCGCGGTCATGATGATCACCCGGTCGGCCGCCACCGAGGGCGGCCCGTTCGGGATCCGCGTCAACGCGGTGGCGCCCGGGTTCGTCGACACACCCATGGTCGCCGGCTACTGGACGGCCGAGGACGGATCGGTTGACCCCGACGCCAAGCGGGCCGCGCTCGAGATGCGCGCTGCGCAGAGCCCGCTGCACCGGACCGGCCTGCCCGAGGACATCACCTGGGCCATGCTCTACCTCGCCGCCGACGCCTCACGCTTCATGACCGGTCAGGTGCTGCGACCCAACGGCGGCGTGGTGATGCCGTAGCCGACCGGCGATCCGGGCGCGGCTCCCCGCGCGTGGGCGCGGCGGCGTGCCGACCGAGGAGTCAGGTGGCCCGGCGGTAGCGGGCCACCGCGACCGGGGCGCACACCACGATGATCGCGAGGATCCACGCGATCGCCTTCGGCACCGACGCGGCGTCGGTCCCGCGGCTCACCCCGATCGTGAGGTAGCGCACTGCGTCGATCACGACCGACACCGGTTGGTTCCGCGCCCAGCCCTGCATCCAGGTCGGCATCGTGGCCACCGGCACGAACGCGGAAGACGCGAACACGAGGATCGCCAGGATCGGGAACGACACCGCCTGCGCGGTCTCGGCGTCCTTGACGCTGAGGCCCACGATCGCGAACACCCACGACAGCGCGTAGGCGAAGGCGAGGATGACGAGGAACGCAGCCACGAAACGGGCGGCATTCGTCTCGACCGTCCATCCGACGATCACACCGACGACACACATCAGGATCACCACGAAGAAGTTGCGCACGAGGTCGGCTCCCGTCCGGCCGACGAGCACCGCCGAGCGGGCCATCGGCAACGAGCGGAATCGGCCGACGAGCCCCTTGTTGAGGTCGTCGGCGAGGCCCACGCCGGTGGTGATCGCACCGAAGACGATCGTCTGCACGAAGACGCCGGGCATCAGGTAGTTGACGTAGGTCTGCCCGGCCGGGAGGCTGCCCTGGATCGCACCCCCGAAGACGTAGCGGAACATCACGACGAAGATCACCGGCTGCACGGTGGCGAAGACGAGCAGTTCGGGGTTCCGGCGGATGTTGAGCAGGTTGCGCCAGACGATGGCGCGCGCGTCGCCC
>JBJSXO010000016.1:0-3763 GCA_046086425.1 Actinomycetota bacterium
TACAGCGGGGTCCGCGCCGTGACCGACGTCGACCTCGACGTGGCCCGCAACGAGATCACCGCGTTCATCGGCCCGTCGGGCTGCGGCAAGACCACCGTGCTGCGGTTCAGCGACCGCAGCACGGTGGTCTTGCCGCAGCCCGACGGGCCGATGAACGCGGTGATCTCGTTGCGGGCCACGTCGAGGTCGACGTCGGTCACGGCGCGGACCCCGCTGTAGAAGACCTCGACCCCGCTGAGATGGAACACGATCTCGCGCTCACGCTCGGGGACGTCGGCGACGGTCGTGGGCGGCTGCTCGACCTGAGGGGGCGGCAGGGTTGCCACGTCCCGCATCGTAGTGTCGGTCGCGATGGTGCTCGTCATGTCGGGCTCCGGGGTCATGCCTTGCCGGACACGCGCCGGGTGTAGACGACGGTGACGATCCGGGCCAGGGCGGTGGCGATGAAGACGATCAGGATCAGGGTGAACGCCGCGCCGAACGCCCGCGCCTGGGCGGGCAGGTAGGGCGAGTTCGCGTTGCCGAAGATCTGGACCGACAGGGCCGTATTGGTGCCTCGGAAGAGGTGCCAGTTCGCGGAGGTCGTCACCCCGATGGTGAACAGCAGCGGCGCCGTCTCCCCCGCTGCCCGGGCCACTGCGAGCAGGGCGCCGCTCACGATGCCCGGCAGGGCGTGGGGCAGGACGACGGTCCGGATGGTGCGCGACTTGCGGCTGCCCAGGGCCAGGCTGCCCTCCCGCAGCTCGTGGGGGACCAGGCGCAGCATCTCCTCCGACGTGCGGATCACCACCGGGAGCATGAGGCAGGCCAGCGCCAGGGCCCCGGCGAACCCGGTCTGCTTCTCGAACCGGAGCACCCAGAACGTGTAGACGAACAGGCCCATCACGATCGACGGCACACCGGTGAGGATCTCGGACAGGAACCGCACGAGCTTCCCGAAGCGCGACCGTCCTGCGTACTCGTTGAGGTAGATGCCCCCCAGGACGCCGAGCGGGACCGCCATCAGCGTCGCCCCCACCGTGATCACGATGGTGCCCACGACGGCGGGGCCGACCCCACCCTCCACGCTGCGCTGGGAGAACGGGAGGTCGCTCGTGAGGAAGTCCCAGGAGAAGACCTGCAGGCCCTGCTCGGCGATGTAGTAGACGAGCGCGACGAGCGGAACTGCGGCCACGACGAACGCGAGCACGATGGCCGTGGTCGCCACCCCGCTCTTGAACCGGCGGTACCCCGTGCCCTTGCGCGCCCGGAGCACGGACGGGGCCGGGGTGGACGCGAGCGGAGCGGACGGGGCCGTCATCAGAGCTCCACCCCGAGGCGCCGGTTGGCCCGACGCAGCAGGGTGCGGGCGACGATCCCGAGGACGATCGTGAGCACGAGCAGGACCAGTCCGAAGCCGATGAGGGCCGAGCGCTGGACGCCACTCGCCTCGCCGAACTGATTGGCGATGATCGACGCCAGGGTGTCGCCAGGGTCGAACAGGTTCTCGGTGAGCCGCTGCGACGATCCGATCACCAGCGCGACCGCGATGGTCTCGCCCACGGCGCGGCCGAACCCGATGATCACGGCAGCCACGACCCCGTTACGGCTGTGCGGGAACACCGCGCCGCGGATCATCTCCCATCGTGTCGCCCCCATCGCGAGCGTGGCCTCCTTCTGGGAGGCCGGGCACGTCGCGAAGACCTCGCGCGAGATCGCGGTGACGATCGGGGTGATCATGATCGCGACGACGATGCCCGCGGTCATGATCGCCAGCCCCGACGCGCTCGGGTCCCCGAACAGTCGCTCGAGCACCGGGATCCCCTGCACGGCGTCGTGCACGCTCGCGTAGACGTCCGCCAGCGGGGCCGCGAGCTGACGCAGCACCCACAGGCCGAACACCACCGACGGGATGGCCGCGAGCAGGTCGATGACGAAGACGATCGGCAGTCGGAACCGACGGGGGGCGACTTCGGTGACGAAGAGCGCGATCCCCACGCTCACCGGCACCGCGATCACCAGCGCAATCGTCGCGACCATGAGCGTCATCACCACGAGCGCACCGGCCCCGTACCGACCGGTGCTCGGCTCCCACGTGAGCGAGAAGAGACTGCCGATGCCCTCGGTGCGGATCCAGTCGAGCGAGTTGTCGAACAGGACCCAGACGATGAGGCCGAGGATCACCAGGACCATCACCCCGGCGAGCACCGCGACCACGCGCAGGGTGCGGTCGGCCACGTAGCCCGGCGGCCGCGGCCCACCCACCAGCGGGGGCGGCGGGCTCGCGGCGGGCGCAGGGTCGAGGAGCTGGGTCATGACGGGGTGATTCTGGCGGGGAGGGGCGGGCCGGGGGAAGCCCGCCCCTCCCTCCAGATCACCGGACCGGTGGGGTCCAGGTCAGGAGATTCCGGTCCGGACCCGGGTGAGGGTCTGGGTGGACCAGTCCTTGGGCAGCGGCGCGTAGTCCACGGCCTTGGCCTCCTTCTGGCAGCCGCCGGCGAGGTAGCCGGCCCAGGCCTGCACCGCCTTGGCCACGTTGGCGTCCGAGTAGTCGGCGTACACGAGCAACCACGCCGGCGCCGAGATCGGGTACGCCGTCGCGTTCGGGGAGTTCAGCGGGTCGTAGAGCCCGTCGGCGTTCAGCGTCACTCCCGCCAGCGCCGCGGTCGCGGCCTTGGTGCTCGGGGTGACGTACTTCCCCGAGCCGTTCTGCACCGCCGCGAACGTCAGGCCGGTCGCCCGGGCGTCGGAGTAGTCGACGTAGCCGATCGCCCCCTCGGTGCTCTTCACGATGGTCGACACCCCGGGGTTGCCGTTGCCACCCTGGCTGCCTTCGGGCCACGTCACCGTGGAGCCGCTGCCGAGCTTCCACACCGACCCGGCCGCCTTGGTCAGGTAGGTGGTGAAGTTCTGCGTGGTGCCCGAGCTGTCGGCCCGACGGGCGATGGTGATCTTGGTCGCCGGGAGCTTCGCGCCCGGGTTGCCCGCGGCGATCGCCGGGTCGTTCCAGGTGGTGACGTCACCCTGGAAGATCTTCGCGATCGTCGGCGCCGTCAGCTTGAGCTTCTTCACCGACGCCACGTTGTACGACACCGTGATCGGCGCGGTCACCGTGGGCACGTACAGGAACGACCCACCCTTGACCTTGCCCAAGTCGGCCGACGGGTACGGCGCGTCCGAGGCACCCCACTGGGTGACCTGGTCGGCGAACTCCTGGCGGCCCTTGCCCGAGCCACCCCCCGGGTTCGGGTAGTTCACGGTGACGTTGGGCTGCACCTCCCGGAAGGTCTCGCGGCACTGGTCGATGTAGCCCTGCAGGAACGTGGACCCGGAGCCGTTGATCGTGGTCGCCGGGAGCGCCTTGGCCTTGGGTGCCGCCGCCGCCGGGGCGACCAGGGCCGTGGCGACCAGGCCCACACCCACCACCGTGGCGGTGAGCAGACGGATGACACGGGGGGTTCGGTGCATGCTCGGACGTGCCTCCTCGTGCGCTTCGTGGATTCGGGGGTTCATGCGAGGCACCGTACGGAAGCCGCCTTGCGCGGTCCGGTCGATACGGTGGACGCCAGGTGAACAGCACGAGAACAGTGGCGCCCGGCCCGCAACGGGCACACTGGTGGGCATCCGACCCCTGCATCATCGAGATCATCGAAATCACCGGGACCATCGGGACGTCCGGGATCACCGGTCCGTCCCACCCACGCACGCCGGACCCTCGGCGGGTGCCCGAGCGAGACCGTCAGCCAGACCCTGAGCAGGAGGAGCGGCCATGACCACCAGCGCC
>JBJSXO010000017.1:0-20817 GCA_046086425.1 Actinomycetota bacterium
GCTCCTCGGGCAGCCCGTCCTCGGCCGCCGGCACGCCCGGTGCGACGTCCACTTCACCCAGCGCGAGCTCGTTCACGCCGGCCTGCATCTGGCCGATCCACTGGGCCCAGACGACGACCGCGATGAGGGCGAGGAAGTACAGCGGCTGGTTCCGACCCGGCAGACCCTTGATGATCTCGAACTCCTGGGGCTGCCAACCCTTGGAGGCCCAGTAGCAGAGGAAGGTGCCGAGCGCGATCCACAACGTGGGCGCCCGCCCTTCCCGCCAGGTGACCGGGGACACGCGGAAGTCGAGGCTCCGGGCCACCCGCTCGATGTGGACCGGGATCATGAAGAACGCGGCGATGGCGAACCCGCAGACCAGGCCCACCACCATGCCGATCCACGGGGCGACGTCGATGGCGACACCCGGGTCGTCGAAGGCCGGCGTGCGCACGTCGACGGACGTGAGGAACCAGCCCACCGCGACACCGGCCACGGCACCGCCGGCGAGCACGCCCCAGCCCCACCGGTAGCCGCCCCGCGCCATGAGCCCGGCGTGGGTGACGACGATGAAGCCGAGGGCGACGAGCACGCTGATCCCGCCGAAGACCACGAGGAGCGGGATGGGCACCCCCCCGGGTGCTCCGGTGATGCGCCGCCCCAAGAGGATCGCGTACAGCACCACGACACCGCCGACCGCCATGAGCACGACCCGGCGCGTGGGGCGACACCCCTTGGGCAGCGACCCCGACTCCGCCATCGTCGCGGCCCGGGCCTTGAGCAACGTGGCCTTGCGGGAGGCCAGGATGCCCAGGCGGGTGCGGAACTCCACGATGCCTTCGGGGTGACGGGCGTAGGTGATGGCACCGAACCCGAACCCGATGAGGGCGATGCTCGCCTCCATGCCGAAGTAGTCGGAGAGCAGCCACTGGAACAGCACGAAGCTGATGGCGGCGTTGACCGCGCCGTCCACGGTGCGCGATCCCAGCGAGACCACGAGCACGACCCAGGCGGCTCCGAACAGCGCCTGGTACTCCTGGGTGTCGAAGCGCACCACCCCGGAGTTCATGGCGAACAGCCCACCGGCGAGGCCGGCGATCCCGGCCGACAGCGCAAAGAGCAGGATGCGCTGGCGGGTGCCGTTGATCCCGATCGAGGCAGCCGCCGTCTCACTGCCCCGCAACGCCGCGAAGTACCGCCCCGTGGTGCCGCCCCGCACGAAGATGACGAGGAAGCCGACCACGACGAAGCACGCGAACACGAACAGCAGGTACCGCTGATCGGGATCGAGGATCGCGCTCTGGGTGAGGAACTTCGGCCGGGGCACGTCGAGCCCCTCCGGGCCACCGGCGACCGAGGCGTTGGTGAACACGATGTTCTGGGCCATCAGCGCAAAGGCGAGCGTGGCCAACGTGAGGAAAATGCCGCCGAGTCGCAGGCCCGGGATCGCGAGCAGCACTCCGACGACGACCGCGAACACGACGCCGATGGCCAGGGCCAACAGCACGGGCAGACCGCTCTCTGCGGCCAGGTTCGCAGTGGTGTACCCGCCGATCCCGGCGAACGCCGCCTGGCCGAGGGACACCTGTCCCCCGAGACCGGTGAAGACCGTGATCGAGAGGAACGCGATCGCGAGCGTGAACGCGTCGGTGAACCGGAACACCCAGACGTTGGTCATCGCGAAGCACACGATGAGCAAGAACGCGGCGATGAAGACGTAGAACGCGACCCGCGACGTCTTGGCCAGCGACCGATCCTTGTACTCGTGGGCCATCGCCGGCGGCGGCGGGTCCACGCCGGAAAGCGGGTCGGTGACGTCACGCCGACCCTTGAACGCCGGGAGGAAGATCAGCAGCAGGAAGAGCGCGACGAACGGCAGCGCCGGCCGGACCCCGGTCTGGAGATTCTGGGGCCAGTCGAACTCGTAGCTGAACCCGATGATCGCCCGCTGGCCCACGCCCAGGATCACGGCACCGAGGAGCGCGAACGGGATGCTGGTCAGGCGGCCGAACGCCGCGGCCGACACCGCCGCCACCAGGAGGAGGGTGTACGGGATCGAGTCGATCGAGAGGTCGGGGGCGATGAGCACCCCGGCGAGGCCGGCCAGGAAGCTCGACAGCATCCACGCAGCCATGCTCACGCGCTCGCTGTCGACGCCCGCGAGCTCCACCATGCGGAAACTCTCGACGATGGCCCGCATCTGGAGACCCAGTGCGGTGTACCGGAAGAGCACGCCGAGGAGCAGGACCATGACCAGGGTCACGAGCACGACGGCCATTCGGTCGGCCGACACCACGTAGCTGCTGATCTTGAACACGCCGTCGTCACCCGCCAGGCGGGTGATCCCGATCGTGTTCGCGATGCTCGGGGCGTTGAACTGCGGCTGCACGCCGCTCACGAGCGCCTTGACGATCTCCGGGAGCGCAACGAACAGACCCAGTGACGAGACGAGCTTCACCACCCATGACGCGTTGCGCATGTAGCGGAACAGGGCCCGGTCGAGGAGCAGGCCGAACAGCGGCGAGATGATGCACACCGAGACGACGAAGCAGAGCCACGTGGGCCAGCCGCGCTGCTTGAGCTCGTACATGATCGCCGCGGCCATGAAGGCCTGGGCACCGAACGCCAGGTTGAAGACCCCCGACGTCTTGTACGTGAGGACGAGCCCGATCGCGACCAGGGCATAGATGCACCCGACCGGGAACCCCTCGATGAAGTACTGGACGAAGTCGTTCAGCGACACGCGCGCGCCCTCACGCCGGGCCGGGGAGGGACCGGGGGCGGATCATGTCTCACCCGGCGCCTTGTAGGTCGGGTTGTCGAGGGTGGCCGGCCACGGGTTCTCGGGGAAGCACACGAAGGGCTTGCCCTTCTCGCCGTAGACCACCACGTACTTGCCGTTCTTCACCTGGACGTAGGCCGCGCAGGCATCGCCGTTGGGCGGTGTGGGCCCGTGCGCAGTGGTCCAGTCGACTTGGGTCCGGGTGCCGTCGGCGTTCCAGTCCGTGATCTTGTTGATGGCGTCCACCACCGAGGCCTGGGTGAAGTCCTTGCCGGCATCCTTGATGCCCCGGTTCAGCAGCATCGCGCTCTGCCATCCGACGAGCGAGAGCTCGTTGGGCTCCTGACCGATCTTCTTCATGGCCTTCAGGTAGGTCTGCATGCCCTTGGAGTCCTTGGCCGCCTCGAACGGCAGGAAGTCGATGGCGAAGGTGAAGTTCTCCTCGAACGTCTTCCCGAGTTCCTTGAGCAGCTGGGGGTCGTACCCCTCGGGGGCGTACCACTTCACGTTCGTGAGGCCCGCCTGCTGCAGCGCCTTCTGGAAGTTCACCTCCCCGTTGACGTCCATGCAGGTGGCGATGAAGTCGACGCCCTTGTCCTTGACCTCCTGCACCCCGGCCGAGATGTCGTTGGCCGAGAACCCGAACGAGAGGCTGCGGTCGGAGAAGGCGACGCGCGGGCCGTACTTGCCGAACGTGTTCTCCTGCCCCTTCGAGCAGTCGGCCGACTGGGGCGAGCTGCCGTAGGCGAGGAGGCCGACGGCCTTCGCTCCCTCCTGCTTGGCGATGAAGTTCGGGGACATGGTGATGCAGTCGCTACCGAAGCACAGCCACGAGCCCTTCTCGCCGAACAGGTTCTTGCCGTCGGCCCAGTTCGAGTTGATGTTCCATCCGAACGTGGGCGTTCCCGTGCCGGTCAGGTACTTGGAGCTCGCGAACGAGGACGTGACCATCGGGACGATGGCGAACACGTTCTTCTCCTCGACCAGCGTCCGGGCGGCGAGCAGGTTCTTCGAGTCACGCGTCTGGTCGTCGAGGTTGGCCACGACCTTGTACTTGCGCCCGTAGATCCCCCCGGCCTTGTTGACCATGTCGAAGTAGGCCTTGGCGCCGTTGAAGGAGTCCTTGTACGGGCGCCCGATGGGGTTCGTCACCCCGGCGATCCCACCGACCCTGATCTCCTTGGCCGTCACGCCGGGCGCGTCCGATGACTGCGCCCCCGCGGGCACCGCCCCCACCGTGATCGACATCGTCACGACAAGCGCGGCGATCCATGCGGTGGTGACTGTGACCGTGACTCCCGAATGCCTGCGCATCGGTGCTCCCCCCCGAGGTCCGACGAATGGCGGCACTCTAACCAACCTCGGGCTGACGCACACGTCAGGTCGGCGGGCTCCCGGGCACGGCGCGTCGCCCTAGCCTCGCGGCGCGTCGCCCTAGCCTGCGGTGCGAACCGGCTCCCCCGACTCCCCGAGCGAAGGAACCCGTGAAATGGCTGCTCGTCCGAACTCCCGCCCGCACCGGACGGTCCCGACCGTCGGCATCCCGTTCGTCGCGGTGTTCGTCGCGCTCGTCGCGGCGGCATCCCTCTCGGGTGTGACCGCCACCGCCGTCCCCGCCGGCGCGGCCACGGCCCCGCAGTACGCAAAGCCCGGGCCGTACGCCGCCGGGGTGACCACGCTCGACCTGCCCGATCGCAAGGTCGAGGTCTGGTACCCGGTCGAGAAGACGCGCGCCCGCGGCAAGCCGCGCGCGACCTTCGACGTCGTCACGAAGGCGCCGCCGGCGATCGTGGCGCTGCTGCCCGCCGGGACCGGCGTCCCCTTCGAGACCGACGCCGTGCGCGACCTCCCTGCGGCCTCGCGCAAGGGCGGCTTCCCCCTCATCCTGATGGCCCACGGCACCGCCGGGTACCGCGAGCAACTGAGCTTCCTGGCCACGCACCTGGCGTCGTGGGGGTTCGTCGTCGCGTCCCCCGACATCACCGAGCGCGGTCTCTCGGCGCTGCTCGGCAGCCCACCGGCCAACACGGTCGACGACGTCACCGTGATGCGCCAGACCGAGGCGCTGCTGCGCGCCGAGAGCGACCGCACCGGTGGCCCGCTCGCCGGGCGCGTCCTGAAGGGCCGCGTCGCGGTCACCGGGCAGTCGGCCGGCGGCACGACCGCCCTGCGCTACGGCGCCGAGCCGGGGGTCGTCACCGCCATCCCGATCTCGGCCAGCGGGCTGAACCGCCAGACCGGTGCCTACGACCAGCTTCCGGACGTCCCGCTCATGTTCGTCTCCGCCACCGGCGACCAGATCGTCCCCATCGCCGGCGTGGAGGAGGGCTTCCGTCAGGCCACGCCCCCCGCACGCCTGGTGGAGATCGGCGGCGCCGGCCACGCGAGCCTCGCCGGGGTCTGCCCGATCGGCGGGCCGGGAGGGCTCGTCGGCCTCGCCAACTCCGCGTCGCTTCCCGTCCCCGACGGGCTCAAGCGGCTCGCCTCCGACGGGTGCGCGAACCCTGCGCCCAACCCCGATCCGTCGTGGGCGCCGGTCGCGCACGCGGTCACCGCGCAGCTTCGCGAGGCGTTCGGTATCGACCGCAAGCCCGTCGGCCTGAGCCAGAAGACGATGAACCGGTTCGCCCCGGTCGTCGTGACCTACCAGCAACGGCTCTAGACCGATGCCCTGGCTCCTGTTCGCAGTCGGGATGGTGACTCTGGCCCTTGGCGTCAACGTCCTCGTGCCGTCCCGCTCCTTCGTGGGCCTCGGCATCAGCTTCGTCGCCGAGTGGCTCGTCGCCGAGTTGGCCCATTGGACGATCCTCGCCCTCGGCGGCGCCGTCGCCGTCCTCGTCGCCATCGGTTCGCTCGACGCCTGGCCGGGCCGGGTCGGCCTGGTGGCCGCGGTGCTCGGCGGGATGCTCCTCGTCGCGGAGGTCGTGCTCGTGATGCGCAGCGGACCCGAGGTCGCACGCACGCTCACGGCCGCCGGGTTCGCCCGCCCGCGCGCCGATCGGGGTGGCTGGCGCCGCCTGCTCGTGCCCTTCTGGCTCGGGGACCGGCGGGTCGAGCGCATCGCCGACCTGCGCTACGCCGACGGCGGCGGTGCACGGCACCGCTGCGACGTCTACCGCCCCCGCGCCGGGTGCACCGACGCCCCGGTGCTGCTGCAGATCCACGGCGGGGGCTGGCTCATCGGCAACAAGCGCCAGCAGGGTCGCCCCCTGATGAACCGGATGGCCGCAGCGGGCTGGGTGTGCGTCGCCATCAACTACCGCCTCGCACCCCGGGCGAAGATGCCCGCCCAGATCGTCGACGTGAAGCTCGCCCTGGCCTGGATCCGGGCCCACATCGCCGAGTACGGCGGCGACCCGAGCCGCGTGGTCGTCACGGGCGGGTCGGCCGGGGGCCACCTCGCTGCGATGGCCGCCTTGACCATGAACGAGGCTCGGTACCAGCCCGGCTTCGAGTCCGCAGACACGTCGGTGCTCGCCGCGGTCCCCCTCTACCCGCCCACCGACCTCGCCGCCCTCTTCACGTTCCGCGGCCGACGGGCCACCCGGCTGGCCGACCGCATCGCCGCGATGGTCTTCGGCGAGGCCCCGAGCGTCGATCCCGCGCGCTTCCGGGACTGGTCGCCGATCGCACTCGCGACCCCGGGCATGGTGCCGTTCCTCGTCGTGCAGGGAGCCGCCGACAACCTCGTGCCCGCAGCGCAGACACGCGCCTTCGTCGACACGCTCCGGGCCGTTCCCGGCTCGACGGTCCTGTACCTCGAGCTGCCCGGCGCGCCCCACGCCTTCGAGGTGTTCCACTCACTTCGGGCCGAGGCCACGATCGGGGCGATCCACGAGTTCTGCGAACGGGTAGTGGCCAGCCCGCGCGCCACCGGTCCCGGGCGGCCCGCCGCGCGGTGAGCGCGCTCCCCGCGCCGACGGCGACGGACGAGCGACCTACCTCACGATGAACGACCTACTTCACGATGAATGTGGTCACCATGCCGAACATCCCGTTGTCGCCCTCGGCGTGGGTGAGGATGTGGCAGTGGTAGGCCCACACGCCGGGTTCGGTCGCGTGGACGAGGACGGTGTACCGCTCACCCGGCGCCACGTTGAGCGTGTCCACCTGGTAGGGCGCCGGCACCGGGAAGCCGTCCTTGGCCACCACCAGCTGTGGGAGCCCGTGCAGGTGCATCGGGTGGATCTGCAGACCCTCGTTCTCGTAGTCGATCGCCACCCACTCACCCAGGGTCGCGGTCACCGGCGCGGTCGCCGGGAACGACTTCCCGTTCAGGGAGAGGCCGATGACGCCGGCGTCGTTGAGCACCATCGGGACCCGCTGGCTCACCGTGATCCCGGCGGGCACCGGCGGCTCGTCGATGAGGAACACCCCCATCAGCCCGTCGGGAACCTGGTGCTCGGCGTGGTGGTGGGAGTGGTACATCCCCACGGCCGGACCCTTGGCCACGAACTCGTAGGTGAACTTCTCCCCCGGCTTGACCGGCGGCTGGGTCACGTCGGGCACGCCGTCCATCGCGTTGGGGACCTCGATCCCGTGGAAGTGGATCGCGGTGGACTGCGGCAGCTGGTTGTCGAGCACCACCCGGACCTTGTCGCCGGTGCTCACCCGCATGAGCGGCCCGGGCACCGTCGGCTCCCCCCCGACGGGGCCGTAGGCCCAGGCCCGCACCGTCTTGCCCGGCTCGACCTCCCAGTCGATGATCTTGGCGACGAGGTCGAACTCCTTGGTGCCGTCGTCGAGCACCCTGGGCGCAAGCGGAGGGTTGCCGACGCCCTTGGTGTTGGCTCCGGCGCCGAGCTGCTTCACGTACGCGTCGACCGGCTCCTTCATCAGCGCGTCACTCGCGTCGTTCTTGGCGAGCAAGCCGTCCTCGGACGCCGCATCCATCGCCATCCCGGCGTGCGCCGACACGCCGATCCCGACGACCAGCGAGCCCTTCATTCCCGCCGCCGCATGACCCGAGATCGCGCAGTACACCTCGTAGGTGCCGGGGTCGAGACCGCCGAGGTCGAGCACGGCCGTGTCGCCCGCCTCGAGGTCGGGCGTCCGCAGGTCCTGGCCCCTCACCGCGAGGTTGTGCACCACCGAGCCGTCGTTGGCGACCTTGAGGAGCCCGTCGGCCCCCGCGGTCAGCCCCGACGGCGTGATCCGGAACTCGGTCAGCGACACCGGCGTCGCCGACGCCTCCTTTGCCTGGTCTTTGGCGTCGTTGCTGCTGTCGAGCGCGGCGGCGGCCACCGCCAGCGCCACGAACGCCAGCACCACGGCGATCAGCGTGAACATCACCGTGGTGAGGCCGAACCCGTGCTCGTCGTCGATCCGCTCGATACCCGGACGCATGCGCGCCTCCCCGTCTCCTCGCCCTCCGGCGGTGCGCTCAGCCTCCCCTCGCCCGGAGGACCCAGCACGGGGGCAAAGGTCCCAACCCTCGGGAAATGGGTCCCGACGCGCGCGTCGGGACCCGCGCCGAGCGCGTGCCCCGGTCGCATGCGGTCGGTCCGTCAGTCCGTCAGTCCGGCAGTTCGTCAGTCCGTGGGGTCCGGACGGCGCCGCGCCTGCTTGCGCTCGGCCTGGCGACGCTTCTCGCTGATCCGGCGCTCCTGCGCAGCCCGAGACGGTCGGGTCGCCCGGCGCGTCGGCGTCACTGCGAGGCCGGCGGCCAGGCGGGCCGCCAGCCGCTCGAGCGCCCGCGCCCGGTTGCGGGCCTGGGACCGGGAGTCGGAGGCCACCGCCCGGACCACCGGCCCGAGCCGCTCGAGCAGCCGGGCCCGCTGACGCGGCCCGAGCACCGACGAGTCGACGACCGAGAACCGCACCTCGACCCGGGAGTCCGAGGTGTTGGCGTGCTGGCCCCCGGGGCCCCCCGATCGGCTCACCTTCCACTCGAGCTCGGCGAGCGGGATGCGCAGCGTCGGGGTGACCCGCAGCCAGGGGTCCTCGGTGCCCACCAACCGACGGTACCCCGGGGTGACTGCGCCCCGAAGGCCCGACGGCCGGGTTGCGCACCGGTCCGGATGGAGTAGGGTCCCGGCGTCCGGCGACGAGGGCACGGGGCCGAATGCCCCTATCCTGTCGGCGCCACACCGGACGACACAGGCAACGGCCGGACCCGGACCCGGGTCGGGCCGCACGACCCGGCCGAGCCGGGCAGATGGGGGGACATCGTGAGCCAGCACCGACACCTTCGCCACCTTCGCGGTTGGACCCGGGGCGCTGCGATCGGCGCGACGGTCGCCATGCTCAGCGCCGCGCTCGTCGCAGGCACCGGAGCGGCGGCCGGAGCGGCGAAGTCCGGCGGTGAGGTCCGCTTCGGCCTCGAAGCCGAGAGCACCGGCGGCTACTGCCTCCCCACCTCCCAGCTCGCCATCTCGGGCATCCAGGTCGCGGCCGCGGTGTACGACACCCTCACTGCGCCGAACAGCAAGGGCAAGTACGTGCCCAACCTGGCCGAGTCGGTCACCCCGAACGACACGTTCAACGAGTGGACCATCAAGGTCCGTCCCGGCATCACGTTCCACGACGGAACCCCGCTCAACGGCGCAGCCGTGACCACCAACATCGAGGCGTGGCGCAAGGGCACGTTGTTCAGCTTCGTGTTCAGCAACATCGCGAGCGTCACCACGGTCGACGACCTGACCGTGAAGGTCACGACCAAGGTTCCGTGGCAGGCATTCCCCGCCTACCTGTACCTGGTAGGCCGGGCCGGCATCGTGGCCCCCGCCCAGCTCGCCGACACCGGCACCTGCGCCCGCAACCTCATCGGCACCGGGCCGTTCAAGCTCCAGGAATGGAAGACGAACGAGTCGCTCACCGTGGTGCGGAACCCGAACTACTGGAAGAAGGACGCCAAGGGGAAGCAGCTTCCCTACCTCGACAAGATCACGTTCGTGCCGGTGGTCGACACCACGGCCCGCCAGAACCAGCTCGAGGGCGGGCAGCTCAACCTGATGCACACCTCGGCCGCTGACACGATCGAAGCACTCAAGAGCGTCAAGGGGGTCACCGAGACCATCGAGCCGCCGGGCAACCGTGACGTGCGCTACTACCTCCTCAACACCGCCAAGGCGCCGTTCGACAACGCCGACGCACGCCGGGCCCTCGCCTACGCGATCAACGTCGAGGAGATCAACCAGATCCGCAACCGTGGCCTGTTCGACGTAGCCGACAGCATCATCGACTCGAAGGCCCAGGGCTACCTCAAGAACTCCGGAGTGCCCACCTACAACCTGAAGAAGGCCAAGGCGCTGGTCGACAAGGTCAAGGCCGCCAACGGCAGCTTCGACGTGACCTTCCTCACCACCAACGACTCGGCGACGCTCGCCGAGGCCCAGTTGCTCGTCGAGCAGGCCGGCAAGGCGGGCATCAGCGCCTCGCTGAACCAGGTCGACCAGAGCGCCCTCATCAACACCGCACTGGGTGGCAACTTCTCGGTGCTGCTGTGGCGGAACTTCCACAGCGACCCGTCCTACGGCGACGCCGGCAACTACGTGTGGTGGTCGACCGGCTCACCCATCAACTTCGGCAAGATCAACTCGCCGGACGTCCAGGCTGCGCTCGACGCAGGTCGGACCGCACAGGACACCGCCGACGGCAACTCGGCCTACCAGGACTTCAACAAGGCCATGATGGCGTCGCCGTTCGTGATCCCCGCCTGGTTCGTCGACTGGACCATCGCAGCGAAGGGCGTCGGCGGAGTCCTCGGGGCACCGTTGCCCGACGGGTCGAAGCCCAAGTTCATGTACGGGCGCATCCCGGTCGACGGCCTGTACCTCACGAAGTAGCCCGAGCACCGCGGGAGGAGACCGAATCGAGAGGATTCGGAGGTGGAAGTCGTCCGGCTGGTCGCACGGCGGTTCGCGCAACTCGCCGTCGTGCTCCTGCTGGTCACGTTCTTCACCTTCAGCCTCGTTCGTCTCCTCCCCGGTGACCCGGCCAAGACCATCATCCCCTTCGGCACCGACCAGCAGCGCGCGGCGCTGTCGAAGGACCTCGGGCTCGACCGCCCGTTCCTGCAGCAGTACGTGAACTACCTGGGGATCCCCGTGCTGAAGAGCGACGGGACCACGGGCCTGCTGCAGGGCGACCTGGGCCGCAAGTACTCCACCAACCAGCCGGTGAGCGAGTTGCTCTCGCAGTCGCTCCCGGTGTCGCTCCAACTCGTCATCTACGCGCAGATCGTGGCCCTGGCCCTGGCGATCCCACTCGGCGTTCTCGCGGCGTACCGCTCGGGGACCCGCACCGACCGGACGATCAACACGACGGCGTTCGCGTTCCTGGCCCTGCCCAACTTCGTGCTTGCGCTGGTGCTTTCGTACTTCGTCGGCGTGCGGCTCCGATGGCTCCCCACGGCCGGATACGAGCCCGGGTGGCTCGATCCCCTCTTCGACTCCAGCCGTTCGTCGGCCATCTTCAAACCCTGGACCGACAACCACTTCCGCTACATGATCCTCCCGGTGATCACGCTCGCGGTGGGCCAGGTGGCCATCTACATGCGCCTGCTGCGCAGCGACATGATCGCCACGCTCCAGGAGAACTTCATCATGATGGCGAAGGCCAAGGGTGTACCCAACCGGCGCATCCTGTTCCGGCACGCCCTGCGCCCGTCGAGCCTCACTCTGCTCACCGTGGCCGGCCTCAATGTCGGCACCCTCATCGGCGGCGCCATCGTCGTCGAGGTCATCTTCGGAGTCCCCGGGATGGGCGAGAAGATCTTCACGGCGATCTCGGCGCGTGAGTACGTCGAGCTCCAGAGCTACATCCTCGTGATCGCGTTCTTCTTCGTCATCATCAACTTCATCGTCGACTTCCTGTACATCGTGCTCGACCCCAGGATCCGCCGTGCCCGAGCAGCCTGACGACGCGCCGGTCACCGGACCGGCCGGCTCTCACGACCTCGACCGCTACGCCGAGGACTCCCTCGAGTCCGGCCTCGCCGTCGCGGAGGGGAACCTCTACCTGTCCGCAGTGGGGGTCGGCGGCGAGGGCAGCCGACGACGCGGAAAGAGCCTCGGGGTCGGCGCGTGGCTCGCCATCGGGTGGCTCGGGTTCATCGTCGTCGTTGCCGTCCTCGCCCAGCTCGGCGTGCTGCCCCTCAAGGACCCCAACCAGTCGTTCGCGGCATGCGCGCGGCTCGGGCCCTTCGCTCAGGAGGGCTCGGCCCCCGGCCACCCGCTCGGCTGCGACAGCAACGGCCGCGACCTCGTCTCCCGGCTCGCCTACGGCGGCTGGTCGTCGATGGTGGTCGCCGTGGGCGCCGTGCTGTTCGGGTTGGTCTTCGGTGGGGTCCTCGGGTTGCTCGCCGGCTTCTTCGGCGGGAAGGTCGACACCGTGCTCACGTCGCTGTTCAACGTCTTCCTCGCCATTCCCGCCGTGGTGCTCGCGCTCGCGCTCGTCGCATTCCTCCAGGGGGCGTCGGCCGAGGGCGGGGGCACCACCTCCGTCGACCCCAAGATCCTGCTGATCATCGCCATCGGCGTCGTGTCGATCCCACTGCTCGGCCGGATCACGCGCGCCTCGGCCCTCACGTGGTCGCAGCGGGAGTTCGTGCTCGCGGCACGGGCCCAGGGCGCGCGCCCGGGGCGGATCATGATTCGCGAGGTCCTGCCCAACGTCGTCCCCGCGATGATGTCGATCGCCCTGCTCGCCGTCGCCGTGGCCATCGTGGCCGAAGGCACGCTCAGCATCCTCGGGGTCGGGGTGAAGCCGCCAACGCCGTCGTGGGGGAACATCATCGGCCTCGACCGTGGCCGCATCAAGGAGTCCCCGCACATCGTGCTCCTGCCGGCGCTGCTGATCTTCTTCACCGTGCTGAGCCTCAACTTCCTCGGGGACGTGGTGCGGGCCCGGCTCGACGTCCGGGAGAGCGCCGTATGACCGCTGCCACCACCGAGCCCACGGAGACCGCGCCGACCCCGGCCGAACCACTGCTGCAGGTCACGGATCTCCGGACCCACTTCGAGACACCGGGCGGGATCGTGCGCGCAGTCGACGGCGTGACCTTCTCTCTCGAGCGCGGCCGCACTCTCGGCATCGTCGGCGAGTCGGGTTCGGGCAAGACCGTGCTCTCGCGCTCGATCATGGGCCTGCATCCGAAGCGGGGTACGATCCTCAGTGGTTCGGTCCGCTTCGACGGCACCGAGATCATCGGCTTGTCGGCGAAGGAGATGCGCAACTTCTGGGGCGCTCGCCTTGCGATGATCTTCCAGGACCCGATGACCTCGCTCAACCCGGTGATGAAGATCGGCAAGCAGATCACCGAGTCGATCCGCCAGCATCTCGACGTGGACCGGAAGTACGCCGACGAGCTCGCCGAGAACCTCCTGCGCTCCGTGCGCATCCCCGAGCCGGAGCAACGGCTCAAGGAGTACCCGCACCAGCTGTCGGGCGGAATGCGCCAACGCGTCTGCATCGCCGTGGCGCTCGCCTGCGGCCCGGCCCTCCTGTTCGCCGACGAGCCCACCACCGCGCTCGACGTCACGGTCCAGGCCCAGGTCCTCGACCTCATGGCCGCCCAGCAGCGAGAGCGCTTCATGGCCGTGGTGCTCATCACCCACGACCTCGGGGTCGTCGCCGGCCGGGCCGACGACATCGCCGTGATGTACGCGGGGCGCATCGTGGAGAAGGCACCGACCAGCGTCCTGTTCTCCGGCATGAAGATGCCCTACACCGAGGCGCTGCTGTCGTCGATCCCGCGGCTCGAGCACGCCTCGCACACCCGGCTGGCCACGATCCCGGGTCGTCCGCCCAACCTGGTGAGCCCCCCGCAGGGCTGCAAGTTCGCCCCGCGCTGCGCGTACGTGCAGGACCGCTGTCTCGAGGAGGAGCCCCCGCTGCGGCCGGGCACCGAACCCGGGCACGAGTTCCGCTGCTGGTTCCCCGTGGGCACCCCCGAGGGGTCCGAGGCGCTCGCCCGCAACCGGGCCGCCGCATCGGCAACCACGCCCGGGGTGCTCCCCGGCGCGCTCGGGGGGACCGCCTGATGGCCGGCCGGGGCACCGCCCACCTGCGGCCCGAGGGTGATGCGCTCCTGCGCGTCGAGCACCTGGTCGTCGAGTTCCCGGTCGGTCGCAGCGGCCTCACCGTGAACGCCGTCAGCGACGTGTCCCTCGACATCCTCGAGGGGGAGACCCTCGGCATCGTGGGCGAGTCGGGCTGCGGCAAGTCGACCACGGGCCGGGCGATCATGCAGCTGCCGCCGCCGAGGTCGGGCCGGGTGGTCTACGACGGCGTGGATCTCACGGCGCTCAAGGGCGACGAGTTGCGCCGGATGCGGCCCCGGCTCCAGATGATCTTCCAGGACCCGATCTCGTCGTTGAACCCCCGGCGCAAGGTGCGCGACATCGTGCGGGAGGGGCTCGACATCTGGGAGATCGGGGACAAGGCCGCCCGCGAGACGAAGGTCGTCGAGGTGCTCGAAGCCGTGGGCATCGACCCGGCCAACGCCGAGCGCCGCCCGCACGAGTTCTCGGGCGGTCAGTGCCAGCGAATCTCGATCGCGCGTGCGGTCGCCACCGACCCGAAGCTCATCATCTGCGATGAGCCGGTGTCTGCCCTCGACGTGTCGGTGCAGGCGCAGATCCTCAATCTGCTCGAGGAGATGAAGGCCCGCTACGGCCTCACCCTGGTGTTCATCGGCCACGACCTCGCCGTCTTGAAGAACGTGAGCGACCGGGTGATCGTCATGTACCTGGGCAAGATGTGCGAGGTCGCCACGCCGGACCTGCTCTACTCGCAGCCCGCGCATCCCTACACTGCGTCGCTGCTCGCCGCGATCCCGGTGCCCGACCCCGGCGTCCGCCCCCAGGACCAGCCGGTGCTCGGCGGCGAGATCCCCTCCCCGATCCATCCGCCCAGCGGCTGCCGGTTCCGGACCCGCTGCCCCCGGGCCCAGGACCGCTGCGCCGAGGAGGAGCCCGAGCTCGTCGAGGCGACTCCGGGGCAGTACGTGGCCTGCCACTTCCCGCTCGGGCCCGGCGAGGCGCTTACCGCCGACTCGGCCTGACGGCCGGCTCGGGGGTTATCCCGGGCGCGTCATGTCGCCGGGATTGATGATCTCGTCGTACTGCTCGGCCGTGAGGTGGCCGAGCTCGACGGCGGCCTCCTTCGCCTTGAGGCCCTTCTTGTGCGCGTGCTTCGCGATGGCGGCCGCGTTGTCGTAGCCGATCGCCTCGTTGAGGCCGGTGACCAGCATGAGCGAGTTGTCGACGTACTCCGCGATCTTCTCGCGGTCGGCCTGGACACCTTCGATGGCGAACCGGCGGAAGTTGATGCAGGCGTCGCCGAGCAGGTCCACCGAGTGCAGGAAGTTGAAGATCATCACCGGCTTGAACACGTTGAGCTCGAAGTTCCCCTGGGAGCCGGCGATGCCCACCGTGGCGTCGTTGCCGAGCACCTGCACGCAGACCATCGTCATGGCCTCGCTCTGGGTCGGGTTCACCTTGCCCGGCATGATCGACGAACCCGGCTCGTTCTCCGGCAGGATCAGCTCGCCGAGCCCGGCCCGGGGACCCGACGCGAGCCACCGGATGTCGTTGGCGATCTTCATCAGGGACACGGCCAGGGTCTTGATCGCCCCGTGGGCGAACACCACGGCGTCGTGCGCCGCCAGCGCCGAGAACTTGTTCGGGGCCGACACGAAGGGCAGCCCCGTCAGCTCGGCGATCTTGGCCGCGCACCGGTCGGCGAACTCCGGGTGCGTGTTGATGCCGGTTCCGACCGCCGTGCCTCCGATCGCGAGCTCGTAGAGGCCCGGGAGCACCAGCTCGATGCGGGTGAGGTCGTCGTCGAGCTGGTGCACGTAGCCGCCGAACTCCTGACCGAGCGTGAGCGGCACCGCATCCTGCAGGTGGGTCCGCCCGATCTTGACGATGTCGGCGAACTCCTCGGCCTTGGCGGCCAAGGCGTCGCGTAACGCACGCACGGCCGGGACGAGCTCGTGCACGACCTCTTCGGCGGCGGCGATGTGCATTGCGGTCGGGAACGTGTCGTTCGACGACTGCGACCGGTTCACGTGGTCGTTGGGGTGGATCGGCGTCTTCGACCCCCGCTCACCCCCTGCGAGCTCGATCGCCCGGTTGGAGATCACCTCGTTGACGTTCATGTTGGTCTGGGTCCCCGAGCCCGTCTGCCAGACGAACAGCGGGAACTCGTCGGCGTGCTCGCCGGCGAGGATCTCGTCGGCAGCGCGGACGATGAGGTCGGCCTGCGCGTCGGTGAGCTTGCCGAGATCACGGTTCACCAGGGCGGCAGCCTTCTTCAGGATCGCCATGCCGCGGATGACCGCGTCGGGCATCTGGTCCTCGCCGATCGAGAAGTGGTGGAGCGACCGCTGGGTCTGGGCCCCCCAGTACCGGTGGTGACCCACCTCGATGGGGCCCATGCTGTCGGTCTCGGTGCGGGTGGGGACTCCGGGTGCCTCGGCCATGCGTGCCTCTCCCTGTGGTCGCTCGCTTCGGGCGCAAACGGTAGTTGCGCCGCCGCGCCCGGCACCGATCAGGTGACGTGCCGATCGAGCCACCGGTGTAGGACGGGACCGAGCACGCCCGCAGTGCGGGCGAGCGCCGCAGTCGTCGGGTCGGCGGTGATGACCAGGCGGTCCCGTTCGATGCCCCGCACGATCGCTGCGGCCACCGATTCGGCGGACCGCGGGGCGATCCCCCCGGAGATCCGCTGCGTGACCTCGGGCTTGTGGGCGTTCTCGGCGGCGAAGCCGGGCGTCTCGGTGTCCGGGGGGTAGGCGCAGGCCACGGTGATGCCGTGCGGCTTCAGCTCCGGGCGGAGGGTCTCGGCGAGGCCCCGCACGGCGTGCTTGGCCGGCGCGTAGGCGCTGTAGCCGAAGATCCCGACCAAGGCGACCGTCGAGGCGACGAGGACGAGGTGCCCGCGTCGGCGCTCCACCATGGTGGGCACTACCGCCCGCACGGCGTGGAGGGTGCCGAAGTAGTCGACCTCCATCTGGTCGCGGAACACACCGAGGTCGAGGTCGACGAAGCGCCCGGGGCGCGCGTAGCCCGCGCAGGTGGCCAGGACGTCCACGGCCCCGTGGCGCGCCTCGACCTCGGCGACGGCCCGGCCCAGCGAAACCGGGTCGGTCACGTCGGCTGCGGCGACGGCGACCCGCGCCCCGGCCGCGGCGCGGGCGACCTCGGCCCCCGCCGCCTCGAGCCGAGCCGGGTCGCGCGCGACGATCGACACCGCGGCGCCGCGTGCGGAGCACGCGTGCGCAAGCGCCAGGCCGATGCCGCTCGAGCCGCCCGTGACCAGGACGTGGGCTCCTGCGAGTCTCGTCATCCCCGGATCGTGCCACGCGCCGGGCCGCCACCGGCACGCCGGGGCCCGGCGCGGCGTGCCGACGCTAGAGGCGACCGGCGTCGCGCGCCGCCTGCTCGGCCGCTGCGAGCTGCTCCTCCACGATGAGGAGCCCACCGGTCCAGAACCCCGGGTCACCGACGTCCACCCCGACCACTCGGCCGAGCGCCTCGGGGGACTCGCTCCCACCCCGGCGCAGGAGCTCGAGGTACGCGGGCACGAACGCCGCACCCTGCTCCTCGTACTGGCGGTACACGGACAGCGCGAGGAGCTGGCCGTAGGCGTACGCGTACACGTATCCGGGAGTGGCGATGAAGTGCGGGATGTACGACCACCACGTGCGATAGCCGTCGGTGATCTCGACCGCGTCCCCGAGCATCTCGGTCTGGGTGGCAGCCCACAACTCGCCGAAGCGCTCCACCGACAGCTCACCGCGCTCCCGCCGCTCGGTATGGACCGCCGTCTCGAAGCGGTTCATCGCGATCTGCCGGAACACCGTGGCGATCTGGCCTTCGAGCGACTCGGCGAGGAGGGCGAGGCGCGCGGCCGGGTCCGTGGTCTCCTCGAGCAGGCGGCCGAAGGTCACCGTCTCGCCGAACACCGATGCCGTCTCGGCCAGCGTGAGGGGGGTCGACTGTTGGAACACGATCTGGTCGCGGGCGAGGTAGGCGTGGAGGCCGTGACCGAGCTCGTGGGCGAGGGTGAGCACGTCGCGACGCCGGGCTGTCCAGTTGAGCAGCAGGTACGGGTGGTGGGAGGGCACGGTGTAGGCACAGAACGCGCCCGGGCGCTTGCCGGGGCGCACCGGCGCGTCGATCCAGGCCTCGTCGAAGAAGCGTCGCACGACGTCGGCCAACTCGCCCGAGAACGACCCGTACGCGTCGAGCACGAGGGCCTTGGCGTGGCTCCACGCGAACTCGTCCTCGGACGCCGCCACCGAGGCCATCCGGTCGAAGTCGGCCAGCTTGGGCAGACCGAGGAGCCGGGCCTTGAGGGCGTACCACCGCTGCGGGATGTCGTAGCGCGCCACCACGGCGTCGACGAGAGCCTGCACCGACTCGTCGCTCGCCTCGTTGTCGAGGTTCCGGCTCGCGATCCAACTCGGGTACGAACGCAGGCGGTCATCGACGGCCTTGTCGGACAGCAACGTGTTGAAGACGAAGGCGCGAGTGCGCAGGCCGGGAGCCAACCCCTCGGTCACCGCGGCGGCCGCGGTTGCGCGCACCGTGCGGTCGGGTGACTGCAGCCGCGAGAGCCCCTCCTCCAGGGACACCCCGCCGTCGAGATCGACCGTGATCGTGGAGGTCAGCTCGGAGAACAGCCGGCTCCACGCGCTCCTCCCGCTGAGCGACTTGTCGGCCATGATCCGCTCCTCTGCCTCGCTGAGCAAGTGCGGGCGGTAGCGACGGGCCGAGACGAGGTAGTGGCGGCAGAATCCGAGACGTTCGTCGTTCACGAGCGCCTCGACGTGGGCATCGGGGAGCGCCGCCCATTCGAGCTCGAAGAACAGCAGGTCGTTGCTGATCGCCGTGGCCTGCTCCTCCACACGCGCGAGCAGCGCGCCCCGGGCCGGATCGGTCACGTCGGTCGCGAAGCGCAGGCCCGCGTACGAGCCCACCCGCCCCAGGACCTCGGAGAGGGCGGCCAGCTCTCGGACGACCTCGGCGAGGCCATCGGCGTCGAGCTCGGCCACCCTTCCCTTGACCCGGGCCAGTGCGGCCGCGCGCTCGGTGGCCTCGGCGAGACCGGCGTCGACGCCCGCTTCGCCCTCGCCGTTCACCAGCGGCTCCACGTCCCAGGCGACGTCGAGCGCCCGGAGGTCCTGGTCGGTCGTCATGGTCACGTCACCTCGGCGCTGGCGGGGAACAGGGTGGACTGGGTCGGTCGGACGGGGCCGTCGAGGTCACCCGGACCGAGTGGACGCAGGGCATCGGGCATCGCGTCCGCGTGCACGACGGCGAGGCGCTGCGTGGCCCGGGTGAGGGTCACGTAGAGGAGCCGCAGCCCCCGCGGGTCACCGGGCACGAGGTGACCGGGCTCCACCACGATGACGTCGTCGAACTCGAGACCCTTGGCCTCGACCGGGCCGAGCACGGCGATCGGCGCGTCGATGGCCTCGGCGGTACCCGCCGCCGCGCCGATGTCGACGAGCTCGGCCACGATCGCCTCGTGCAGCGCTGCGGGGGCGATGATCGCCCGGGTCCCCGGCTCGCGCACGGCGCGGCGTGCGCGAGCGCCGACCTCGGCGATCAGCGCGCCCGGAGTGGCGGTGACGAACTCCGGTGCGCGCCCGGTGGCGCGTACCGAGTCGGACGCCTCGATCTCCGGTGATGCCGCGGCGAGCACACGCGCGGCAACCGTCATGATCTCCACCGGCGTCCGGTAGTTCACGTTCAATACGACGTTGCGCGCACCCGCATGGGTGGGAACGAGCGAGAGCACCTCGTTCCAGCCCGACGCGCACCCCGCCTTGCTCGCCTGGCCGAAGTCGCCCACGAGGGTCATCGACCCGGACGGGCAGCGACGCGCGATCATCCGCCATTGCATCGGCGACAGGTCTTGAGCCTCGTCGACGAGCACGTGCCCGAAGGTCCGCGGCTCGCCCGAGTCATCGGCACCGGAGCCCGACGGTGTCCCTCCGTACCGTTGCGCAAGCTGTGACGCAGTCATGAACCCGCCGACACCGAGCTCGGAGACGGTGCGGAACGCCGCGTCGTCCATCGCCGTGCGCCGCGCCCGGCGCCGCCGGGGTCGGGCTGCTTCCGGCGAGCCGAGCAGCGCGTCGGCTTCGTCGATGAGCGCAAGGTCGGA
This sequence comes from Actinomycetota bacterium, assembly GCA_046086425.1. GTDB lineage: Bacteria > Actinomycetota > Acidimicrobiia > IMCC26256 > PALSA-555 > CAIUKV01. The sequence continues at coordinate 19,889 of JBJSXO010000017.1, forward strand.
CTCGGTCCAGCGCACCTTGCGAACGTCGGCCGAGCGCGGGCGCATGAGGCCGCGCTGCTCCTCGCGCTTGAGGATCCCGTCGGACGCCGAGCGGACCAGGGCCTCGAAACTGAAGAGGTCGTGGATCAGCTCGGCCCCGCTGAGCACCGGCCACATCCGCTCCAGGGCGATCTTGACCTCGGGGATACGACGGATCTTCCCGGCGACCTCACGGTCCCAGTCCGGGTCGTCAGGGGCAGCGGCACCGAGCGCGCGGCGGTACTGGGCGGTGAGCAGGTCGACGACCTGCCGAACGACCTGCGGGCGCCGCTCGTTGTGGGTCCCGCGGCGGCGCTGGGCCCGCTCGATGACCCGGCGCGAGTCCCGTCGCGTGAGCCGCAGCACCTCGCCGTCGAGGGTGCACACCACGTCGCGCGGGAGCACGTGCTCACGGTCGCGCAGGGCGCGTTCGACCACCCGGGCCATACGGGCGTCTCCCTTGACCACGGCGACGTCGTCGGGGTCGACGCTGCCGACCCGGTACTGCGGCTTGAGCGCCGCCGCCGTCGCCAGGTGCACGTCGTCCTCCCCGAGCGACGGGAGCACCTGGTCGATGTAGCGCAGGAAGATCGGGCTCGGGCCCACGAGGAGCACACCCTGGCTCGCCAGCTTCTTGCGGTGGGTGTAGAGCAGGTACGCAGCACGGTGGAGTGCCACTGCGGTCTTGCCGGTGCCCGGGCCACCGCTCACGATCAGCACGCCGGCCAGATCGGCCCGGATGGCCTCGTCCTGCTCGGCCTGGATCGTGGCGACGATGTCGCCCATTCGCCCGGTTCGGGCCCGGTCCAGCGCCGCCAGCAGCGCGGCCTCCCCCACGGCGGACAGGCCCTCCGCCTCGGCGGCCTCGCGGTCGAAGACCTCGTCGTCGATCGAGAGAAGCACCCGGCCCT
>JBJSXO010000018.1:0-2494 GCA_046086425.1 Actinomycetota bacterium
CGCTCTGCGAGTCCGTCAGCGGGGTCGTCAGCTTGGAGAGAGACGACCCCCTCGAGCGACTAGCGGCCCGGATCGCGGGGGTGTGCGAAATCGACCCCTGGGTGTGGAAGGTCCGGGGGACCGTCCGCAAGCTCCGCCCGCCCGTGCCCGTGGCGCTCGACCACGTCGCCGTCTCCATCGAGCGGTGAGCGCGCCCCCGGTCCGGGCGTACCTGGGGATCGGGTCGAACCTCGGGGACCGACTGGCGCACCTCCAGCTCGCGATCGACGGCCTGGCCGCCACCGACGGCGTCGAGGTCGTTGCGGTCTCGCCCGTCTACGAGACCGACCCCATCGGTCCCGAGCAGCCGGACTACCTGAACGCCGTGGTCGCGGTTGACACCACGCTGACGCCCCGGGCGCTGCTCCTGGTCGGGCAGGCGCTCGAGGCGCGTGCCGAGCGGGTCCGGGAGCAGCGCTGGGGGCCGCGCACCCTCGACGTCGACGTGGTGCTGTTCGGCGACCTGGTCGTGGACGAGGCCGACCTGTGCATCCCCCATTTGCGTTGGCGGGAGCGGGATTTCGTGCTGGCCCCCCTTGCGGACCTCGGGTACCCGGGGATCGAGCGGCGCGACTGGACCGGGGTGCGGCCCACCGGCCTAACATTGCTGGTCCCGTAAGGCTGGAGACCGGCACCCCCCGTGGGCTGGAGCGAAAGGCCCGTCGTGAACCCTGCACCGAGCTTCGCGCTCGCCGGTCCCGGTCGTGCCGGCACTTCGCTCGCGCTCGCCTTGGCGGCGGCGGGGTGGCGAGCCGTCGGGGTCAACGGGCGCACGGTGGAGTCGCCGTCCACCCGGACCGCCGCGACCCGGCTGGGCTGCGCGCCGCGGGAGGCCGCGGTCCTCGGGCGCGGAGCGGGCCTGGTCGTCATCGCCACGCCCGACGCCGCCATCGACGAGGTGGCCACCGGGATCGCCCCGGGCCTCGAGCCCGGTGCCCTCGTGCTCCATTGCTCCGGCGCGCGGGGTCTCGACGCCCTGGACCCGATCGCGCGACGTCGCGCCGACGTCGCGCTCGGCGCGCTCCACCCCCTGCAGACGTTCGCCGGCGTGGATCCGAACGCCCTGGCCGGGGCGTGGGCCGCCGTGGCCGGCCCTCCTGCGGTCGTCGAGCTGGCGCAGGCGCTCGGCCTGCGACCGTTCGTGCTGGCCGACGACCGGCGCGGCGCGTACCACGCGGCCGCGGCCGTGGCCGCCAACCATGTGGTCGCCCTGCTCGGGCAGGTCGCCCGGCTCGCCGACGCGGCCGGCGTCCCGGCCGAGGCGTTCTGGCCCCTCGTGCGCACGGCGGTCGCCAACGTGGAGGCCCGGGGTGCGGCCGGGGCGCTCACCGGCCCCGTGGCCCGCGGCGACCACGCGACGGTCGCGGCGCACCTGGTGGCGATCGACCCCGCCGAGCACGACGCCTACGTCGCGATGGCGCGTGCTGCGTTCGAACTGACGGGACGGGACGACGCCGCGCTGCGAGAGATCCTCGCGCCGCGGGGGTCGGGGGTGGCTGCGTGAGGACGGTCACTCGGGTCCACGAGCTGCGGGCCCTCTGCGACGACGCCCGGATGACCGGCGCGCGGGTCGGGTTCGTCCCCACCATGGGCTACTTCCACGCCGGGCACCGTTCGCTGATGCGCGCCGCTCGGGCCGACAACGACCTCGTCGTCGTGTCGCTGTTCGTGAACCCGCTGCAGTTCGGCCCCAGCGAGGACCTCGACGCCTACCCGCGCGATCCCGAGCGCGATGCGGCGGCGGCGATCGCCGAGGGCGTGGACGTGCTGTTCGCGCCGACGACCGCGGAGGTGTATCCGCAGCCGGTGGTCACCACGGTGCACGTCGAGGGGCTCACCGCCGGGCTCTGTGGGCGCGCGCGCGCCACCCACTTCGACGGGGTCACCACCGTCGTCGCCAAGCTCTTCGCGATGGTCGGGCCGTGCCGGGCCTACTTCGGCCGCAAGGACGCGCAGCAGCTCGCAGTGGTGCGGCGCATGGTCGCCGACCTCGACATTCCGGTGGAGGTCGTGGGGTGCCCGCTCGTGCGGGAGCCCGATGGTCTGGCCATGTCGAGCCGGAATGCCTACCTCGAGCCCGACGATCGGCGCGCCGCGACGAGCCTGTCGCGCGCCCTCCACGAAGCGGCGGCGGAGATCGTCGACGGCGAGCGCGAGGCGGACCACGTGCACCGGGTGCTGACTGGTCTGATCGCCACGGAGCCCCGGGTCGCGCTCGACTACGCGGAGGTCGTCGACGCACACGAGCTCACTCCGGTCACCGAGATCGACGGCGACGTGCTCGTCGCCGTTGCGGCCAATGTCGGCCGCGCCCGCCTCATCGACAACTTCGTGGTGTCGGTGAGTCCATGGAACGTCGACGTCGACCTCGGCGTCGTGGCGCAAGAGAGCGAGGTGCCATGCGCCGGATCATGATGAAGTCGAAGATCCATCGGGCCACGGTGGTCGGTGCCGA
>JBJSXO010000019.1:0-7728 GCA_046086425.1 Actinomycetota bacterium
CGACCGACGGAGTGACCAAGCGTGCAGTGGTGGTAGAGGGCCCCGACGGAGGGGATGTGATCGCCGTGCGCCACACCGGTCTGCTGACCCTCGGCTGGGACCACCGTGCGTTCGACGGCGCGTACGCCGCGGCGTTCCTGAACTCGATGCGCGACGTGCTCCAGTCGCGTGACTGGGAGACCGAGCTCGAATGAGAACGCTCCGCTCGCGCTGGCTGGGCCGGGTGCCCTACGCGGAGGCCACCGACCTCCAGTACGCCTTGCACGACCGAACGCACGACGACTACCTGCTGCTGCTCGAGCACCCGTCCGTCTATACGCTCGGCACTCGGGCCGATCCCGCCCACGTGCTGGTCCCGCCGGCTCGGGTCGGAGCCGACCTCGCCACTGCGGATCGGGGCGGTGACGTCACCTACCACGGCCCGGGCCAGCTCGTCGGCTACCCGGTGGTCACCTTGGCGGAGTGGCGTGACGGGCGAGCCGACGTGGTGGCGTACGTCCGCACGCTGGAGCAGATCCTCGTCGAGGTGCTCGGCGTCTTCGGCATCGCGGCGTCGGGCGATGCTGCGGCCACCGGTGTGTGGGTGGGTGACCACAAGATCGCGGCGATCGGGGTGAAGGTGTCGCGCCGGCGTGCCCGCCATGGTTTCGCGCTCAACGTCGATCCCGACCTCGCGATGTTCGACCACATCGTTCCGTGCGGGATCCGTGACCGCGGGGTCACGTCGATGGCGCGCGTGCTCGGGACCGCCCCGCCCATGGCCGAGGTGGTCGACGCGGTGGTCACCCGGGTCGCGGCTCGGCTCGGGTACGAGTCCGTCGACCACCAGGCGGTCGCGTTCACGCGTGGCGTCCCGGTGGCCCCCGTGCCGGCGTCGGTCGTCACCGGCGCCACCGGCGGGCTCGCCCGCCCGCCGGCGCAGGGCCGGGCTGCCGGAGAGCCGGTGCGGCTGCTCGGGCGACTCGCGGCGGCCGGCGTCGCCGCACCGGGACCCGACACCCCGTCCCGGCGTCCGGACTGGATGCGGGTCCGGGCCGACCTCGGTGCGGGCTACCGGGAGACCAAGCGGCTCGTGCGGGGTCTCGCACTCACCACGGTGTGCGAGGAGGCGGGCTGTCCCAACATCTACGAGTGCTGGGCGGACCGGACCGCCACGTTCATGGTGCTGGGCGAGCGGTGCACCCGGGCCTGCGGCTTCTGTCTGGTGGACACGCGCCACCCGCTTGCCCCCGATCCCGACGAGCCGTCCCGGGTCGCCGACGCAGTAGCGGCGCTCGGTCTGCAGCACGCAGTGGTCACCAGTGTGGCCCGTGACGACCTACCCGACGGTGGCGCGTCGCACTTCGCCCGGACGATCGCCGCGATCCGGGACCGGGCGCCGCAGGCGACGATCGAGGTGCTGATCCCGGACTGCAAGGGCGATGCCGATGCGCTCGACGTGATCCTCGACGCGCGGCCCGACGTGCTCAACCACAACCTCGAGACCGTCGCCCGACTCCAGCGCGCGGTGCGACCCAACGCCGGTTACGCGCGGTCGCTCACGGTACTGGCGCGTGCGCACGGTGCCGGCCTGGTCGTGAAGTCCGGTCTCATCGCGGGCCTGGGTGAGACCGAGGACGAGCTGCGCGCCGCGATCACCGATCTGCGCAGCGTCGGGGTCGGGGTGCTCACCGTGGGCCAGTACCTCCGACCGTCCCCGGCCCACGCGCCGGTAGCGCGCTGGTGGACGCCTGACGAGTTCGCGGCCCTCGGTGCGTTCGCCGAGGACCTCGGCTTCACGCACGTGGAGTGCGGCCCGTTGGTGCGGTCGAGCTACCACGCGAAGCGGGCGGTGCAGGACGAGCGCGCGGTTGCGGAGCAGACGGCCTGATGGGTGTGCTCGACGGCATCAGCGATGAGCTCGCCCGGTTCCTCGAGGCGCAGCCGGTCTTCTTCGTCGCCACCGCGCCCGATGACCCCGATGGCCTCGTCAACTGCTCCCCGAAGGGCCTCGACACGTTCCGGGTGCTCGACGCGCATACCGTCGCGTACCTCGACCTCACCGGCAGCGGGGTCGAGACCATCGCGCACCTGCGTGACAACGGCCGCATCACGTTGATGTTCTGCGCCTTCACCGGTCGCCCCGACATCGTCCGGCTGCAGGGTCGCGGGCGCGTCGTCACTGCGGACGCCCCCGACGCGGCTGCGCACCTCGCACGGTTCCCCGACCATCCGGGCGCGCGGGCAGTGATCGTGGTCGACGTGGAGCGGGTCTCGAAGTCCTGTGGGTACGGGGTACCGCGCATGACGCTCGATGCACCCCGCGACGAGCTCGTCGACTGGGCCGTGAAGAAGGGCGACGACGGCCTCGCCCGCTACCGCCGCACGAAGAACGCGAGCAGCGTCGACGGGCTCCCGGGCATGCCGGCGTGAGTCCCGACGCCACCCGTATCGCCCGGGCCCGGGACCGCATGCGCGCGCTGGGCGTGGACGTGCTGCTCCTCTCGGTCGGCCCGGACCTGCCCTACCTCACCGGGTACGCGGCGATGCCCCTGGAGCGCCTGACCATGTTCGTGCTGCCCGGGGAAGGGGAGCCCGTGCTCCTCGTACCCCGGCTCGAGGCGCCCCGGGTGGTCGACCGGCCCGAGCTGTTCGTGACGCAGACCTGGGACGAGACCGACGACCCCGTCGCCCGGGTGGCGGCGCTGGTCGGCGCCGCCCGCACCGTGGCCGTCGGCGACCAGACCTGGGCGCGGTTCGTCCTTGCCCTCCAGCGCGCCCTGCCGGACGCCCGGTTCTCCGCCGCGAGCGAGGTGCTGGCACCGTTGCGGGTGGTGAAGGACGCCGCCGAGATCGAGGCCCTGCGCCGGGCCGCCCACGCCGTGGACGGGATCGCAGCCGAGATGCGGGGCCGCCCGTTCGCGGGCCGCCGGGAGGTGGACGTGCACCGCGAGCTGGTCGAGCGCATGCTCGAGGCCGGGCACGAACGGGCCAACTTCGCGATCGTCGCGGCGGGCGAGAACGCCGCGAGCCCGCACCACGAGCCGTCGACGCGGGTGATCGGGGAGGGCGAGATCGTGCTCTGCGACTTCGGCGGCACGATGGACGGCTACTGCTCCGACATCACCCGCATGTTCGCCGTGGGCGAGCCTCCCGCCGAGGTGCGCGACGCCTACGCGGTGCTGGTCGAGGCGCAGGAGGCTGCCGTGGCGGCGGCCGCAGTGGGGACCCCGTGCGCGGAGGTCGACGCTGCGGCCCGGCGCGTGATCACCGCCGCCGGCTACGGCGAGCGCTTCGTGCACCGCACCGGACACGGCATCGGTACCGAGGCGCACGAGGACCCGTACATCGTCGACGGCAACGTCGCGCCGCTCGTGCCCGGTCACGCGTTCAGCATCGAGCCGGGCATCTACGTGCCGGGGCGTTTCGGGCTGCGGCTCGAGGACATCGTGGTCGCCACGGATGCTGGTCCCGACCGCCTCAACCGCTCGCCGCGTGACCTCGCGGTCGTCGGCTGAGCCCCGCCCGGTCCCGGCGTCGTGCAGCTCGATCTCGCGTCTGTCCTGGTCCAGTGGGCGGCCGGAGGCCTCGCGTTCTTGTGGGTCACGGGGCGCCACCGGGTGGTGGGGATCGGCTACGGCTGGCTGCTGCGGTCCACGTTTGCGGCAGTGGCGATCGGCGGCGTGGTCGCGGGAGTCGCCGCGGACGATGCCGGAGCGGCGGCGGCGCTGCGTGACGGGGCGGGTGTCGCGATGTCCGGCGCCGCGCTGCTGGCGCTCGTGGTGTCGGTGGTGACGCGGCGTGGCGGCCTCGAGGGTCCCGGATCCTTCCCGCCCGCGCTCGACCTGCTCGCGCCGGCCGTCGGCCTGGTCGCGGTGGTCGCGGCGGCGGTGAGCGTGGGGGGCAACGACCTGCTGGCGGTGTCGCGGCTGGTGGTGGGAGCGGCCTTCCTGGGTGTGGTCACCGACGCCATGCTCCTCGGCCACTGGTACCTCGTGCAGCCCGGCCTCTCCCGGGAACCGATCACCGAGCTCGTGCGCGCCGGGCTCTGGATCACCCCGCTCGAGATCGTGCTCCTGGTCGTGCCGGTCGGGATGCTCAGCGTGCTCACGGGGTCGATCGACGACGGCTGGGGCGGCCTGCTCGGGTGGATGTGGGTGGTCTCGGCGATCTCCACCGTGGGCCTGCTGCTCGCGTCACGTGCCGCGCTGAAGGAGCCGTACTACTCGGCGGTGATGGCGACCACCGGGCTGCTCTATCTCGCCATCCTCACCGCGTTCGGCACCGACGTGATGGCCCGCGCCGTGCTCGCCGGGTGACCTCGCCGGATCGCGTGGGCGGGCCGCGAGGGGTGCGGGCCTACCTGTTACCGTCGAACGCCGTGACCCGCCTGCGGTGGTGCGACCACCACCTGCCCGTGCGCGTTCGGAGGCCGGTGTGAGCGACGAGATGTCCGGATCCGCGCCGAAGGTATCGGTCATCACCCCGATCTTCAACGGGCTCGAGTTCATGGACGAGACGATCGAGTCGGTGTTCGCGCAGACCATGACGTCGTGGGAGATGCTCCTGGTCGACGACGGATCGACCGACGGGTCGGCCGAGCGAGCACGGCATTACGCCGAGCGGTACCCGGACCGGATCCGCTACCTCGAGCACCCCGGACACGTGAATCTGGGGCAGCCCACCACGCGAAGCCTCGGGATGAGCAAAGCGCGCGGCGAGTACTTCGGCCTGCTCGACGTCGACGACTTCTGGAACCCGGACAAGCTCGCGCGTCAGTGCGCGGTCCTCGACGACCATCCCGACGTGGCGATGGTCTACAACCCCTACTTCATCTGGTACAGCTGGACCGGTCGTCCCGAGGACGCCGACCGCGACGAGCGGGGGGAGATCGGTGGCGGTGGTCGGTACGACCAGGTGCTCCAGCCGCCGGAGATGCTGCTGCACCACATCCGTCACGAGACGGGGATCCCGGCGACGGTGAGCGCGCTCGTGCGCCGGACCGTCGTGGACCGGGTCGGGCCGTTCGAGTCGACCTACGTCGGCGTGTACGACGACGAGGCGTTCTTCACCAAGATCTGCCTGAACGATCCCGTGTACGTGATCGGCGACTGCTTGGACCGTTACCGCCAGCACGAGAACTCGTTCTGCGCCGTGGCCGTGCGGATGGGCCGTTGGGACCGGGACCCGACCAAGTCGAGCCCCGACCGGGCGAGCCTGCTCAAGTGGCAGTACGCGTACATCGGCGATCACGCGCGGTTCCAGCGTGACGAGTTGCTCGGCGCGCTCTCGACGAAGATGCGCCAGCTCGGCGTCTCGGCGCCGACGGGGACCGCGTGGGCGAACGAGCAGGCGTCCCCCGCCGTCCCCGAGCCTGCTCCGGAGGCGGCCGAGGGATCGGCCGTCACCGGATCCGAGGCACTCACCGCGCCCGAGCCGGTGCGCCGGCGCGGCCTCGTGGCGCGCCTGCGCTCCCTGCCGTTTCGGAGGACGCGGATCGTCATCTCGGAGGTGCAGCAGACCCGCTTGCTCCTCGACGACCGGATGCGCGTCCTCGACGAGCAGGTCCGGATGGTGTCGGGCCGGCTGGATGCCGTTGCCGCACAGGTCGGTGAGCTCGACCGGCGCAGCATCCGCAGCTTCGAGGTCCTCCGCTTCCTGGCCGACGAGGAGGCCGAGAACCGGCGTCGGGTCTGGGCGGCCCGGGCCGACTCGGCGTACGAGGAGGCCTACGAAGATCCCGACCCGCTGGTGTCGGTCGTCATCCCCACGTACACGAACTGGGAGGGACTCCGCGATCGTGCGCTGCCGTCGGTCCTCGCGCAGGACCACGTGAACCTCGAGGTCATCGTGGCCGGTGACGCAGCACCGGAGGAGACGGCGCAGGTGATCAGTGACGCCGGCGACCCGCGGGTGCGCTACGTCAACCTGAACCGGCGGGGGCCGTACCCCTCGGATCCGAAGCAGCTCTGGCAGGTTGCCGGCACGCCGAACGCCAACGAGGCGATCCGTCTCGCCCGCGGCCGCTGGATCGCGTTTGCCGACGACGACGACGTCATGCGACCGCACCACCTGAGCACGCTGCTCGCCGCAGCCCGAGAGCATCATGCCGAGGTGTGCTACGGGCGGATCGAGTGGCACATGCCCGGGATGCCCCGAACGATCGGCCTCTTTCCCCCCGAGCACGGCGACTTCGGGCACCAGGGGGCGATCGTCCACGGCGGGTTGCGCTCGATCGTGTTCGAGACGAGTGCCGCACTCTTCGACGAGCCCGGCGACTGGCACTGGTGCCGTCGTATGCTCAGCGCGGGTGTGCGGTTCCACATGATCGACGAGATCGTCAGCGACGTGTACCCGACCGTGCGGGATTGGCACGGCTGACGGACTCGGTCCCGCCGAGCCCGCGCCGTACAATGCCGGCGTGTGCTTCGGCGCCCGGGCCACCCCGGAGCATGACGGGGAGCATCGCGACGGCGACCGGGATCTTCACCGGTGGTGGCGCGTGTCGCTCGGAGCGGTCATCGCGCTCGCGGTGCTGATCCGGCTCCCGAGCCTGGCCTCGACGCGCTGGCTGTACTTCGACGACGGCGTGTACAACGCATCGGTCCTGGCGATGCGGCGGGGCGGGCTGCCGTTCCGTGACGTCTTCTCGAGCCAGGGCCCGGTGTTCCTCCCGACGCTCTGGTTCGCCGATCTCGTCGGGCTGCACGCGGCCCGGGCCGCTCGTCTGGCGATGGTCGGTTCCGGGGTCCTGATGACGGTGTCGACGTATCTGATCGCCCGGCGCGTCGCGCCACGTGGAGCGGCCCTCGGTGCGGGCGCGCTCGTCGCGCTCAGTGGCACCGCGCTCCTGGCGGCCGGCCCCATCGAGGCCGACGGGCTGGCGCTCGCGCTGGGCACGCTGGCGCTCGCGCTCGCCGCGACTCCGAGTCGGCCCTCGATGGCGCGTGCCGCCACCGTGGGCGTAGTCCTCGGCGCAGCCCTCGGCGTCAAGAGTCTCTACGTGCTGCCCGCAGTGGTGACCGTCGGCTGGCTGATGATCCCGAAGGACCGGCGCGACCGGATCGTGGTGATCATCCTCGCCGCTGCCGTGACCGGGCTCGTCGTGAGCCTCCCCTGGGGCCTGGCGAACGTGTGGGACGACTACGTGGCGTTCCAGCTCGCCATCCCGAGGCGGCGGGATCCGGCGGACAACCTCTCGCTGGTCACGACGACGCTCCTCCGTCTCGACCGGCTCGTGGTCGCCGTCGTGGTACTCGCGGTGCTGACCGTCGTGGTGCGGCGGGTGCGTGGCCGAGGCATCGCGCCGCCGCCCCATCGTCTGGCGCCGACCGACCGGGTGCTCACCCTGGCCCCGGTCGTCTGGTTCGTCGCGTCCGCGGTCGTGGTGATCGTCCTCTCGGAGGTGAACGACGGATTCCTGCGCTACGTCGCCTTCCTGGTCCCACCCCTGGCCGTCCTGGCCGCACGGTCCCGACCACCCCTGCTGGTGGCGGCGCTCGTGGTCGCCGTGCTGCTCCCGAGCCACCTCGGCGCGCTCGGCGAGGACGTCCGGGTCCGTCGTCCGTCGACCCTGGAGGCCCAGGCCATCCGGGACCTGCAGGACCTCGCCCGGGGCAAGCAGGTCCTGAGCGACGAGCCGGGCCTTGCCTGGTCGGCCGGCTTGGCCGTGCCCCCCAACCTCGTCGACCCCTCGTACAACCGGATGGCGGCCGGGTACCTCACCTCCGAGGAGGTGCGGGCCGAGAC
>JBJSXO010000020.1:0-20857 GCA_046086425.1 Actinomycetota bacterium
CACAGGCTGACGACACAGGCTGAAGCCGGCCGTGAGCGCTCCGACGGCTGCGGCACGGACCTGATCGGGCGCCACAGCGCCCACCGTGGCGAGACTCCCGGCGGCGCTTCATCGGGCGCTCGGGCACGTGATCGTCGGCCCCGTCGGGCACCGCTGCGTCGAGCACCGACGAGCGCGGTAGCCCGTGGTCACACCGTGGTCACGGGAGCTCCGGCAGAGCCACTGAACACGTCGCTACGAGCCGACACGTGGACGCACACTGACACGCGAAAGCCCTTACAGGGCCACGATTCCGCGCACGCGCCGGAACACGTCGAGACACGCCGATACGTGCCCTTCGAGCCTCAGGAGCCCCTACCCGCGCGGGCGTGTCGGTTCGACTCCCACCTCGGGCACGGTGAATCTGCGGGTGAGGGCACTGCGTATGGAGCGAGAGCGTGACGCGCGCGAAAGGGGCCCGTCGAGCGTGCGGCCCCGTGGTCATCCCGTGGGCTCGGGACACCGCGCCGCCGATCCTGCGCCACGACCCCCGGATTGCGTACGATCACCGTCTTCGAGGAAGGGACCGGCGTGAACCGTCGACAGCGCAGAATGAAGAAGCGGTAGGCGCGTCGCGTGGGCACGGCGTTGGCCACGGTCGCCCCGCTCGCCGGGACGGCCGGGCTCGGCGGCTCCGCGTTCGGGCTCGGCGGCGGAGGCGGCGGACCCAGCGGGGGGTCTGGCGGGGGTTTCGGCACCGGCGGCGGCGGTGGCGGAGGCATCTTTCCCGGGAGCACCCTGGGGTCCGGCTCCGGCGTCAACTTCCACGGGGGCACCTGCCAAGTCACCGGGCGGGTTGCGTTGGGAGTCGACGGCCGCGGGCCGGCGATCCGTTTCGGGACGGTTCTCGTGATCGACGGCCAACCGGCCTGCCTGATCACCCTGGGCTGACGTTCGGGCGGGACGCGCTGGCGGACACGCGCCCGACCGAGCGCGGGAGTCCGGTCGTCGGCGCCGAGGTGAGGGCTCCTCCTGCTGCACCCCCAGCGGTGCCGCCCACCGTCACCCACCGAGCCCTCCCCGTTTCGTCTCGGGACCGTTCGCGTCCGTCGCTCCCGTCGCTCCCGAATCGGGCCGACGGTAGGTGGCACCGCTGACCGGGTCCGGTGGTCATGCGCACCGGTACCGTGGAGCGGTGACGGCGATGGGCGTGGACACGGCGCTGGTGGCGAGTGCGGTCGTTGTGGTCGGCGCGATCACCGTGCTGATCCTGCTGCTCGCACCCTGGAAGAGCGTGCGGGACGAGCGACCACTCGACACCGACACCGAGACGCGACTGCTCCTCGGTGAGGACCCGGGACAGGTGGCGGCTGACGTGGACGCGTCGGAGGCCCGCCACGGTCCCGTCGCCGACCGCACCGACGACGAGGGCTGAACCAGAGCCGAGCGGCTCGTCGCGTGGCGCGTCGCCGGACCGTCCCGACCCGGGTGGCCCTCAGCCGGCGATGGCGAAGAAGATCCGCGCTTCACAGGCGACGTCGCCGCCGACCGTGGCCCGACCGCTTCCCCACCCGCCCCGGGCGCTGAGGCGCTCGAGGGTCACGGCGAGAACGAGTTCGTCACCCGGTCGGACCATCCGCCGCCACCGCACCTTCTCGACCCCACCGAAGAGCGGGAGCTTGTCGCGGTAGCGGTCGTCGGAGAGCACGCCGATCGCACCGGCCTGGGCGAGCGCCTCGAGCTGGATGACCCCGGGGAAGACCGGGTTCCCGGGGAAGTGCCCCGCCAGGAACGCCTCCTCGCCGGTGACTCGGTACCGGGCCACGACCGTGCCGCCGGGGTCGAGCTCGTCGACGGTGTCCACGAAACGGAACGGCGGACGGTGCGGGAGCAAGGCCACCAGCGCGTCGGAGTCGGGGTGCGACATGCGCGCACCGTACCCCGCATCACCCCTCCCCGCCCTCCCCGCCTCCCGCAACGGCGCGCTCCGGAACGGTGTCGCAGGTTACCCACGGGTAGGTGTCTCGATTCCTGTAACCCGGCGCGTCACCCCCGGGTCACACCCCTACCGATCGGAGTGGAGGCGGCAGCGCAGTGGGGATCGCGATCGTGTTCCCGGGCCAGGGAACACAAGAGCCGGGGATGGGCGCGCCGTGGCGCGATCACCCGGCGTGGAGCGTAATCGACGAGGCCGAAGCGGCATTCGGCGAGCCCCTCGCCCATCTCGTGCTCGATGCCGGTCCCGACGAGCTGGCGCGTACCCGGGCGGCGCAGCTCGCCGTGCTGCTTACCTCGCTCGTCGCCTGGGAGGCCGCCCGCGAGCAGCTGCCGACACCGGTGTCGTTTGCCGGGCACTCCCTCGGGCAGGTCACTGCACTCATTGCCGCGGGCGTGCTCCCGCTCGACGTCGGGGTGCGCTTCGCGGCGCGCCGTGCCGAGCTCACCCAGGCCGCCGCCGACGCCCGTCCCGGCCGCATGGCGGCGCTGCTCGGAGCCACCGTCGAGCAGGCCGACGCCGCATGTGCAGCGGCGCCGGGCGGCTGCTGGGTCGCCAACGACAACGCACCCGGCCAGGTGGTGATCGCCGGCACCCCCGATGGCGTCGCGGCCGGGTCGGAGCGGGCGAAGGCGCTCGGCGTCAAGCGCGCCACACCGCTGAACGTCGGTGGCGCGTTCCACACGCCGTTGATGAACTCCGCCGCGTCGGGCCTCGCCGTCGAGCTCGCCGACGTCGAGTTCGGGGCGCCCACCGCCCCCGTCATCTCCAACCACGACGGCCGCCCCTACGACGACGGCGACGGGTGGCGCGCCCGGCTTGCGAAGCACGTCCGCGTGCCGGTCCGCTGGCGCACCTCGATGGAGACAATGGCGGCCCTCGGGGCCACCTCGCTGCTCGAGGTCGGCCACGGCTCGATGATCGCCGGCCTGGCCAAGCGCACCATCCCCGGGGTGCCCGTGCGCCACGTCGCGGTTCCCGAAGACGTTGCGCAGGTGGAGGCTGCACGCTGATGGACGCCATGATCGACCACGGTGAGGGCCTCGTCGTTCCCGAGCGCATGATCGTGGCCCCCTCGGTGGGCACGTTCCGGCCCGCCGACCTCGGTGAGGGATCCCACGTGGCGCTGGGCCAGACTGTCGGCGTGCTCGAGGGCCCGGGGACGTCCACGCCGGTCGAGAGTCCGTTCACGGGCCGTCTCGTGGGAATGCTGGCGCGCCCCGGCGAACGCATCCGCGAGGGACAGCCGATCGCCTGGCTCCGCGTTTGAGCCTCGGCGACCGGCGGTGAACGGGGAACAGGTCCGATGAGTGCGTGCATCGCCGGCTGGGGTTCGGCCGTGCCCGACGGCCGGCTCACCAACGCCGATCTCGCAGCCCGGGTCGACACCAGCGACGAGTGGATCGTGGAACGCACCGGCATCCGCGAGCGGCGCGTCGCCAACGAGGACGAGACCACCGCGAGCCTGGCCATCGCCGCCGGTGCCGCGGCGATCAAGAGTGCCGGAATCACCCCCGACGCCGTCGACCTGTGCATCGTGGCGACCGCGACCCCCGAGCAGCCGATCCCGCACACGGGTGCGTTCGTCGGGGACGGGCTCGGCCTGCACTGCGGCTCGTTCGACATGAACGTGGGCTGCGCCGGGTTCATCTACGGGATCGTGACCGGCTCGGCCCTCTTGCAGGCCGGCAACCTCCGCTACGTGCTGGTGATCGGCGCCGAGACGCTCTCGCGCATCGTCGACCCTCGTGATCGCGGCACGTGCATCCTCTTCGGCGACGGTGCTGCCGCCGTCGTGCTGGCACCGAGCCCCGATGGCGGACCCGGGATCCTCGGCTGGGACACCGGATGCGACGGATCGGCGTCTGGTCTGCTCGGCATCCCGGCGGGCGGCAGCCGCTTGCCTGCGACGGCCGACACGATCGACGAGGGGCTCCAGTACATCAAGATGCAGGGCCAGGAGGTCTTCCGCCGGGCCGTGCGCGCGGTCGTCGACTCCGCGCAGACGGCGCTCACCGCCGCCGGGATCACCGCCGGCGATGTCGACTGGTTCATCCCCCATCAAGCCAACCTGCGGATCATCGAGGCCGCTGCGAGCCGGCTCGGCCTCACCCCGGAGCAGACCATCGTCAACATCGACCGGTTCGGCAACACCTCGGCCGCGTCCATCCCCATCGCGCTCACCGAGGCCGCCGACGCCGGTCGCTTCCAGGACGGCGACCTCATCCTCATGAGCGGCTTCGGCGCCGGCATGTCCTGGGGCTCGGTGGTGGTGCGCTGGGGGCGGGCATGACCGACGGCCCGCGCACCGCCTTCGTCACCGGCGCGTCGCGCGGCATCGGCCGGGCGATCGCCGTGGCGCTGGGCCAGGCCGGGCACCGGGTGGCCTGCGGCTACGGGGGTGACGCCGCCGGCGGGGCCGAGACGCTCGCCGCCGTGGAGGCAACGGGGGCAAGCGGGCTCGTCATCGGGCTCGACGTCGCCGACGCCGCCTCCGTGGACGCCGCATTCTCTGCGATCGAAGAGGGGCTCGGCCCGGTGGAGATCCTGGTCAACAACGCCGGGATCACCCGCGACGGGTTGCTCGCCCGGATGAGCGACGATCAATGGTCGGCGGTGATCGACACCAACCTGGGGGGCGCCTTCCACGCCATCCGGCGCGCGGCCCCCAAGATGATGCGCGCTCGCTTCGGGCGGATCGTGAACCTCTCGTCCGTGAGCGGCCACATCGGTGCTCCGGGCCAGGCGAACTACTCGGCGGCCAAGGCCGGCCTGCTCGGCCTGTCCCGCGCCGTGGCCCGGGAACTGGCGTCACGGAACGTCACCTGCAACGTGGTCGCCCCCGGCCCTATCGTGACCGCCATGACCGACGCCATGCCCGACGAGTGGAAGGCGGCCATGGAGGCCACCGTGCCCCTCGGCCGGCTCGGGACCCCCGAGGACGTCGCCGCCGCAGTGGCGTTCCTCGCGTCGGACGCCGCCGGGTACGTGACGGGGGCCCTGATCCCCGTCGACGGCGGCCTCGGAATGGGACACTGAGGCCCCGGCTCGCAAGACTGCACCACCGACCACCGCGTTCACCCAGCCCTCCGCCGGACACCCCGAGCGGACCAAAGCGCCCACGAGGCGCCCGGACAAGGAGCACCCACCCATGGAGCGCACCGAAGTGCTCGCCGCCCTGACCGAAGTCGCCGTCGAAGTGCTCAGCGTCGCGCCCGGCGCGGTCACCGAGGAGGCCCGGTTCAAGGAGGACCTCGACGCCGATAGCCTGGACCTCGTCGAGCTGGTCATGGGCCTCGAGGAGCGCTTCGACATCTCGGTGCCCGAAGAGGACCTGGAGAACGTCGCCACGGTCGGCCAGGCGGTCGATCTGGTGCTGGCCAAGGTCGCGTCGAAGGCCTAGGCGACGCCGGTCGGGAGCGGAGCGATGAGCGAGGAACTGGTCGATCACCGAGGACGACCGAGGATCGCCGTCACGGGCATGGGCATCAAGTGCCCGGCCGGGGCGACCCTCGAGTCCGTGTGGTCCACCATGCGCGCCGGCGAGTCGATGGCGGCGACCATCGACCTGTTCGACGCCACGCCGCTCGACGTGCACTTCGCCTGCGAGGTGCGCGACTTCGACCCGGTCGACTACTTCGGGCCCAAGGAGGTCCGGCGCCAGGACCGCGTGACCCATCTCGGGTTCGCGGCCGCAGCCGACGCGATCGAGCACGCCGGGGACCTGAACGCCGACCCGGAGCGCTGTGCCGTCGTGGCCGCCACCGGGGTCGGCGGGCTCACGACGCTGGAGGAGAACTGCCACATCTTCTACGAGAAGGGGCCATCGCGCGTCAGCCCGTTCTTCGTCCCGATGATGATGCCCAACGCCACCGCCGGGGTCATCTCGATGCGCTACGGGTTCACCGGCCCGGCGTTCTGCGTGTCCACTGCGTGTGCGGCCGGCACCAACGCCATCGGCGAGGGAGTCCGACTACTGCGCGACGGCTCGGCCGAAGTCGTGGTGGCCGGGGGCACCGAGGCGTTCACGGCGGTGACCGTCGCTGCGTTCGCACGTATGGGCGCGCTGTCCAAGCGTAACGACGACCCCAGGGCCGCCTCCCGTCCGTTCGACAGCGCTCGTGACGGGTTCGTGATCGCTGAGGGTGCCGCGTTCCTCGTGCTCGAGTCGATGGAACGAGCGCAGGCCCGCGGCGCGACGATCTACGGCGAGGTCGCGGGCTACGGCCGCAACTCCGACGCGTACCACATCACTGCGCCGTCGCCGGGTGGCGTCGGCGCCGCTCGGTGCATGCAGCTCGCGCTCGACGACGCCGGCCTCGACCCCGGCGACATCGGGCACATCAACGCGCACGGGACCTCGACCCCGCTCAATGACGCCGCCGAGGCCGAGGCCATCCGAAAGATCTTCGGTGACGCACCGCCGCCGGTCACCGCCCCCAAGGGCGTCCTCGGGCACATGATCGGCGGGGCCGGGGCCGCCGAGGCCGTCATCTCGCTCATGGCGCTGCGGGACCGGGTGCTGCCGCCCACGGCCAACAGCACCGACATCGGCGACGACATCGCGCTCGACGTCGTGCTGGGCTCCGAACGCACGATCACCGCCGACCCGGCCATCTCGAACTCCTTCGGGTTCGGCGGCCACAACGCGTCGCTCGTGTTGCGCGCGGTGGGGTGACCGGGGAGACCACTCCCCTCGCGGCGTACCGCAGCGAGACTGCGACCGCCCGCCTGACCGAGGCGCCCGACGGCCGTCTGGTCAGTACCTTCCGGATCGCGGGCGGCCGGCACCGGGGCGCGATCGGGCCTCCCGAGGGCCAGGTGTGCGAGCGGGCCATCCGCCACGCCATCGACCTCGGGATCCCGGTCGTCGGGACGATCGCCTCCTCGGGGGCCGACGTCGCCGAGGGCATCTCGTCCCTGCACGCGTGGGGGCGGGTGGCCAAGGCGCTGGCCGACGCGTCGGGCGTCGTCCCCACGGTGCTCATGGTGGTCGGCCCCTGCGTCAGCGGGCCGGCGCTCCTCCTCGGCCTGGCCGACGTCACCGTGATGACCGAGGACGCCTTCGCCTACGTGAGCGGGCCCGACACGGTCCGCGCCTTCACCGGGATCGATCTCGACCACCGCGCCCTCGGCGGCATCGGGGCCCACGACCGCCGCAGCGGCGTGTCGACCGTGGTCGTCGCCGATGCCGCAGCGGCGACCGACATGGCCTGGGCGATCCTCGACTACCTCCCCGGCAACCACCTCGAGGACCCACCCCGGGTGGACACCGACGACCCCGTCGACCGGCCCTGCGCGCGGGCCGCAGGAGCCGTCCCGGCCCAGCCCACCGCGTCGTACGACGTTCGCGTCGTGATCGACGATGTGCTCGACACCCACTCTCGGTTGGAGCTCCGGGCCAACCACGCACCCAACCTGGTCACCGCACTCGGGCGTCTCGACGGCCGCACGGTCGGGGTCATCGCCAACCAGCCGAGCCAGCGCGCGGGAACACTCGATATCGAGGCGTCGGAGAAGGCTGCGCGCTTCGTGCAGTGGTGCGACTGCTTCAACGTCCCGCTGGTGACCTTCGTCGACACACCGGGCTTCGAGCCGGGCAAGGACCTCGAGTGGCGCGGGATGATCCGACACGGAGCGGAGCTCGTCTACGCGTATGCGAACGCCACCGTGCCCCGTCTGTGCGTGGTGCTCCGCAAGGCCTACGGAGGCGCCTACATCGTGATGGACTCGAAGGGCATGGGCAACGACTGGTGCGCGGCCTGGCCCACCGCAGAGATCGCGGTGATGGGCGCGCCGGGTGCGGTCCAGATCCTCCATGGCCGCACCCTGCGCTCTATCGCTGACCCCGATGGCCGCGCGCGCGAGCAGGCCGCGCTCGAGACCGAGTACGAGACCCGATTCTCGAATCCCTACGTCGCCGCCGAGCGCGGGTACGTCGACGAGGTAATCGCAGCCGAATCCACCCGCCGAATGCTCGCCGACACGCTCACGAGCTTCTCCACCAAGCGAGAGGCGACCCGGCCACGCAAGCACGGCAGCTCGCCTCTGTAGGACTGCGGCGCACCCCCAGGACACGCATCGCCGATTGTTAGGCTCCCGACCGAGGAGGGACCATGCTGCTCGAAGGAAAGCGCGTGCTCGTCACGGGCGTGCTCAACACCGATTCGATCGCGTTCTCGATCGCCCGCTGCGCGCAGGAGCAGGGTGCCGAGGTGGTGCTCTCGTCCTTTGGCCGGATCATGAGCCTCACGCAGCGCTCGGCCCGCCGCCTGCCGATCGAGCCCGAGGTCGTCGCGCTCGACGTCACCGACCCCGACGACCTCGCCGCGCTGGCCGAGCGCGTCGGCGGGCGACTCGACGGTCTCGTGCACGCCATCGGCTTCGCCCCCGAGTCGTGCCTCGGTGGCGGCTTCCTCGACGCCCCCTGGGAGGACGTCGCGGTGGCGCTCCAGGTGTCGGCGTACTCGCTCAAGTCTCTCGCCGTCGCTGCGCTGCCCCTGATGGGGGCCGGAGGCTCCATCGTGGGTCTCGACTTCGACAACACCAAAGCCTGGCCCGTCTACGACTGGATGGGCGTGGCCAAGTCGGCGTTCGAGTCCACGGCCCGCTACCTCGCCCGCGACCTCGGGCCCCGGGGCATCCGGGTCAACCTCGTGGCGGCCGGCCCGCTGCGGACCGTGGCGGCCAAGAGCATCCCCGGCTTCGAGCAGTTCGAGGAGCCCTGGGCCGCGCGGGCGCCACTCGGGTGGGACCTGAAGGACCCCGAGCCCGTTGCCCGGGCGGCCGTGGCGCTCCTCAGCGACTTCTTCCCCGCCACCACCGCCGAGATCGTGCACGTGGACGGCGGCTACCACGCCATCGGCGCCTAGGCCCCCGGACCGCACCGGCCCGGCGTACCCACGACCCGGCACCGAGCGGGTCCTCAGCCGAGCTGGTTGCCCCAGATCGAGACCATGGCGACCATCTCGCCGGGGTAGCCGCCGAGATCCTGGGTCATGGCCAGGCCGCGATCGATGGTCTTGATCGTGCGCTCCGGCGGCGCCTCGCCCCGCAGCTGGGTGTAGCACTCGAAGATCTTGCGCAACCCGGAGGCCCCAACCGGGTGGCCGAAGCTCTTGAGCCCGCCGTCGGGGTTGACCGGGAAGTCGCCGTCGAGGTCGAAGGTCCCGGCGAGGACCTCCTTCCATGCAGTGCCCCGCTCGCACAGCTGGAGCTCCTCCATGATGATGAGCTCGGCCGGGGTGAAGCAGTCGTGCACCTCGGACATCGCGATCTGCGCACGCGGATTGGTGATCCCCGCCTGGCCGTAGGCATCGGCCGCCGCGGCGCCGATCTCCTCGAAGTACGTGTAGTCGTAGTCGGGGTCGGCGTTGCCCGAGGCGTTGCCGGCGACGAACGAGAGCGCCTTCACGTATACGGGCTTGTCGGTGTACTTGTGGGCGTCCTCGGGGCGGCAGACGATGGCCGCCGTGGCCCCGTCGGCCACGCCCGAGCAGTCGAACACCCGCAGCGTTCCGGCCATCAGCGGGGAGTTGCAGATGGTCTCGGTCGTGACTTCCTTCTTGAACTGCGCACGGGAGTTGCGAGCGCCGTTGAAGTGATTCTTCCACGAGATGTGGGCGAGCACTTCGCGCATGGTGGCGTCGTCGACGCCGTACTTCTTGCCGTAGGCCGGCACGCACATCGCGTACATCGCGGCGGCCGTCAGGGTGCGCTCGGTCCCGTCGCTCGGCGGACGGCCCGCGGCCCAGGCGAGACCCTGGTACCCGCCGTCCTTCACCTTCTCGACGCCGATGGCCATGGCCACGTCGTAGGCACCGGAGGCGACCGCGTACGCCGCGCCGCGCAGTGCTTCGCCACCGGTGGCGCACATGTTCTCGACCCGGGTCACCGGCTTGTTGTGCAGGTGCAGAGGACGGGCCACGCCCAGGCCCGAGCTGCCCGACATGGCCGTGCCGTACCAGTACGCGTCGACCGCGTCCTTGTCGAGCCCGGTGGCGGCGAACGCGTCGTTCGCGGCCCACATGAGCAGGTCGTCGGCCCCCTTGTCCCAGTGCTCCGCGAACTCCGTGCAGCCCATGCCGACGATCGCGACCTTGTCCTTGATTCCGTGCGAACCCATTTGCGTTCCTCCGTTCGTCGCGACCTCGTCGCGGGTTGTCGCGTCGTGCTGCGTCGTGCGCTAGCGGACCGGACGTGCCTTCCAGAAGTAGTTGTGGATGCCCTCGGCGGTGAACAGCCTCCGGAACGTGAGCTCGACCCGGTCGCCGATCTTCAGCGAGTCGGCGTCGAGGTCGCACAGCTCCACCGGGAGGCGGCCACCACCGTCGAAGTCCACCACCGCAAAGACGATCGGGGGGCTCGGCGAGTACGCGATCCGGTCGATCGTGAACGTGGCGATGGTCCCGGCGATCTCGCTCATCGGCGCGGGGTCCATGTCGTCGACGGCATCGCCCTCCCGGGAGACCCGGGCCGGCGGGAGGTGCAGCGCACCGGTCGACCGGTCGCGCGAGCCCACGAACGCGTACTTGTACTCCCGGGTGCGAGCGCTCACCGCGGCGGAGATCCGCGGCGGCGGAGGGCGGCGAGGGCCCTCGACCGACAGCGTCCCCCGCCAGGCCAGGAACTTCCCGTAGCCGATCGGCGCACCCCACTCGACCTGCTCGGCGACCGTGCGCGTGGAGGACCACGCGCCGATCGCCGCCGTGGTGCGGAACACCAGCACGTCGACCCCGTCGGCCAGCGACACCACGGCGATGACCTCACCGGGTCCGGCGCTCTCGAGCACGTCGGTGAGGCCGAGCCCGACCTGGGCAGCGCCGGTGTTGCCGATGGCGCCACCGCGGTCGTCGACCACCGCCTCTTTGGCCGCACCCAGGCGCGGGGTCAGGTTGCGCACCGCCCGGGCGTGGAGGCCCGTGACGACCAGTCGGGTCACGTCCTCCACGCCGATGCCCGCAGCGTCGAGGCCCCGCTTCCAGGCGCTCTCGACGAGCGGCGCGTACTGCACCTCCCCGAAGCGCTCCTCCCACACGCCGGAGGAAGTCTCCCCCGGCGTACGCCAGCGCTCGATGAACTCCTCGGTCGCCGACGCGCCACCGAGGTACTCCGCAAGGACGGGACCGTGCGTGTCGTCCCCGACGATGATCGCCGCCGCACCGTCGCCACCGGTGGCCTCGTCGGCGCTCCCGGGCTGACCGGTGCGGATGTCGGCGCTCACCACCATCACGCTGCCCCCCGCCTGGAGCGCGGTCGTGAGCGCCCCGACCGCCGAACGGGCAGCACCCCCGAAGTCCAGAGCCACGTCGGACTCGAGGCGCAGCGCGGCGTGGATGGTCGTAGCGTTGGTCTTGTCGAGGTAAGCGGGCGACACGGTCGCAAACCAGAGCGCGTCGGGCTGGAAGCCCTCGGGGGCGTTCCGCAGCGCGACCCGGCCGGCCTCCACCCCCATCGTGGTCGTGTCCTCGTCGTACGAGGCGACCGCCCGCGTCCCCCGGCCACCCCCCGACCCGAGGAACTTCGAGATGTCGGAGCGGTCGAGGCGGCGGTAGGGCACGTAGGCCCCGGTAGCAATGATCCCACGCATGGGCGGGAGTGTAACTGACGCACCCGTCACCTCCCCGAGGGTGGTCCTAGAGTGCCCCCATGAGACTCGGAGACATCGCGAACGCCGACGCCGTGGGCTACGGCAAGCCGCTCGACGGGGTCCGCATCCTCGCCGTCGAGCAGATGCAAGCCCTCCCGTACGCAACCCAGATGCTGGCCCGGTTCGGAGCCGACGTGGTCAAGGTCGAGCAGCCTGGAGCCGGGGAGTCGGGGCGGGGCTCGCTGCCGGCGATGACCCAGCCCGACGGCAAGCGGGCCGGGGCCACCTTCCTGCGCAACAACCTCGACAAGCGCAGCATCACCGTGGACCTCAAGCACCCCCGGGGCAAGGAGCTGATCCTCGCGCTCGCTCCCCACTACGACGTGTTCGCCGAGAACTTCAAGAGCGGGACGATGACTCGTATGGGCCTCGACTACGCGGCCGTCGCCGCCGTGGCGCCGCGCACCATCTACCTCTCGGTCTCCGGCTTCGGGAACCTGGCCCCGAGTCCCTATGCGGGCTGGGGTGCGTACGCGCCGATCTTGGAGGCGATGTCGGGCATCTACTCCTACAAGTGGGGCGACGCGCCGCCCGTCGCGGCCCCGGTCGGCGCGCTCGGCGACATCTCCAGCGCGATCTTCGGCGTCGTCGGCGTGCTCGCCGCCCTGATCCACCGGGACCGCACCGGAGAGGGCCAGTACGTCGACGTTGCGATGTTCGACTCGGTCGTGGCCATGACCGACCTCGTCACCAACTTCTGGTCGATGGGGATGCGCGAGGGCGGGCGCGGCGGGCAGCTCATCATGGACGGCTTCCGGGCGAGCGACGGGTTCTTCGTCCTCCAGGTGGCCCGCGAGCACCAGTTCGAGCGCCTAGCAATGGTGATCGGCGAGGAAGACTGGATCACCGATCCCCGGTTCGCGACGCGTGCCGGGTGGGTCGCGCACCTCGAGGACACCATCCGCCCGGCCATCGAGCGCTGGGCTGCCGACAAGACCAAGCTCGAAGCGGCCACGGCGCTCAACTCCAGCGGACTGGTGGCCGGGCCGAGCTTCACCGCACCCGAGGTGATCGCCGACCCGCATATCGCGGCGCGCAACATGCTCGTCGAGCTGCCCCGCAGCGACGGCGAGCCCGACCCCGTGCTCATTCCCGGGAATCCGGTGAAGCTGTCCAAGGTGGCCGAGGGCCCCGAGACCACCGTGCCCATGGTCGGCGAGCACACCGCCGCCGTGCTCGCCGCCGACCTGGGCCTCGGGGACGCCGAGATCACCGCCCTGCGGGACGAGGGCATCATCGGCTGAGTCCGCGACGGGGTGGCGCGCGGCGTGCTCCGGATGGGGCAGACTGCCGCCACACCGATCAAGGGGGCGGCATGGACCGGCACGGATTCGTGGACGAGCGACTGGCGATGGTGCCGCTGTTCGCCGGCCTCGACAAGAAGCACCTCCAGCAGGTCTCGAGCCTGGTCACCCAAATCGACGTCAAGGCGGGCAAGGACCTCACGCGCGAGGGTGAGCACGGGAACGAGTTCATCATCATCCTCGAGGGTGAGGCCCAGGTGAGCCAGGGAGGCACCGTCGTCGCCACCCGCGGCCCCGGCGACTTCTTCGGCGAGATCGCACTCATCGCCAACCGACCCCGGACCGCGACGGTCACCGCGCTCACCCCCATGAAGATCGAGGTCATCGGCCGGCGCGAGTTCCAGACCATGCTCCACGAGAACCCGAGCATCGCCACCGAGCTGCTCGGCATCGCCGCCGACCGCCTGGCCGACCGCGAAGGCCACGACTGACGCCGCGGCGGCGTCAGTCCCCGAGCGCGGCGAGCGCCTTCGGAACCGTGTCCTTCGGGCTTACCTTGTAGAAGACGCCGGTGAGCTTGCCGGCCTCGTCGATGACGAAGGCCGACCGCACGATCCCCATGTACTTCTTGCCGAAGTTGGTCTTCTCGGCCCACACCCCGTACTTCTCCGCCACGGCGTGGTCCTCGTCGGCGAGGAGCGGGAAGCCGAACCCGTACTTGTCGTCGAATTTCTTCTGCTTCGCCGGCGAGTCGGGGCTGATGCCGAGCACCACGGCCTTCAGCTTCTTCAGGTCGGGCATCGCGTCACGCAGGTTGCACGACTGCTGGGTACAACCGGGGGTGTCGGCCCGTGGGTAGAAGTACACCACGACTTTCTTGCCGGTGAAGTCGGCCAGGCGCACCTTCGTGCCGTTCTGGTCGACGAGCGTGAACGCGGGAGCCTTCTTGCCGGCGGCGAGCTCGGCCATGGGATACATCCTCCTGCAGGGGTGACGGGCGCTCGACGAGCGACCGTGCGGTGGGGGTCACGACACTCCTAGCATGCCGCCATGGCCGATGCGCTCACCGGATTCACCGAGTCGACCTTCACCGCGGACGGCACCACCCGTCCGGTCTTCAGCGCGGGCACCGGGCCCGGTGTGATCGTGATCCACGAGATGCCGGGGTTGACTCCCAACGTCGCTGCGTTCGGCCGACGGGTCGTCGACGCCGGGTTCCACGTGCGCATGCCGTCGCTGTTCGGCGAGCCCGGGCGCCCGATGAGCACGCCGTACGTGATGAAGTCCCTGGTGCAGGGGTGCGTGGCGAAGGAGTTCACCGCGCTGGCACTCGATCGCACCAGTCCCGTCATCGGGTGGCTGCGGGCACTGGCCGCCGACACCCACGAGGCGTGCGGCGGCCCGGGCGTGGGCGCGGTCGGGATGTGCTTCACCGGTGGCTTCGCGCTCGGGATGATGATCGACGACCGCATGCGTGCCCCGGTGCTGAGCCAGCCCTCACTGCCGTTCCCCGTGTCACCGGCCCGCCGCCGGGCTCTGGGCGTGAGCGACGCCGACCTCGCACGGATCGAGGAGCGGGCCGCTGCGGGGGCGTGCGTCCTGGGCCTGCGCTTCACTAAGGACCCCGCCGTGCCCGCCGAACGCTTCGACACGCTGCGCCGCGTGCTCGGTGACCGCTTCATCGCCGTCGAGATCGACTCCTCCACGGGGAACCCGCACGGCATCCCCCGCTCGGCCCACTCCGTGCTCACGGAGCACTTCGTCGACGAACCCGGCCACCCGACCCGCGATGCGCTGGACCGGGTGCTGACCTTCTTCCGCGACCAGCTCGTCGTCTGAGCGGACTCGGTCGGGTCGCCCACGGCGGGAGCCCACGCACCGGGCAGGACGCGAAGAGGGGGCCCGAAGGCCCCCTCCAGTGCGTTGCTCCGGCGCTGGATCAGCGCGCCGAGGGCGGGAGGATCACGGTGTCGATGACGTGGATCACTCCGTTCTTGCCCACGATGTCGGTCTGGACGATCTTGGCCTTGTCGATCGTCGCGCCCTTCTTCGACTTCTTGATGAGAACCTTGGAGCCCTCGACCGTGGCGACCTTCTGCTTCTTCTTCAGGTCCGCCGCCCGCACGTCGCCGGGCACCACGTGGTAGGTCAGAATGTCGGTGAGCGTCGCCTTGTTGGCGAGGATCGCGTCGAGTTGGGCCTTCGGGATCTTGGCGAACGCCTCGTTGGTGGGGGCGAACACCGTGAACGGCCCGTCACCGCTGAGGGTGGAGACGAGCCCGGCGGCGCTAAGCGCGCTCACGAGCGTGCTGAAGTCCGGGTTGGACGACGCGATGTCGACGATGGTCTGGTTCGACGCTGCGGCAGTGCTCGCCGTGCCTGATCCCATTCCTGCGCCGCTGGTCGAGGTGCTCTGGGCACCGGCAACGCCGACACCGGCGACACCGACGGCTCCGGCGACCGCAAGGGCGACCACGGACCGAACGAACCTTCTGGGCTGCGCCATGTCTTCTCCTTCGGGAGGGGGTTTCCGAACCCTCGTCAACCACCAAACGCCGTTCGTCATTCCTGAATCAGGAAACAACTTTCGGCTCTCGGGCCCGTGAGCCCGCCCTCAGGTCCGGCGCCGGCCGTGGCCGAAGAACCCGCCCCGAGGGCGGGCGTGCGCGTGATAGTGGTCCGGGATGTTGCGCATGTTGTCGTCGAGGTAGTGCTCGAAGTCGAAGTGGACGGCGACCACGTCAGCCAAGCGGGCGTGCATGTGGGCCAGCTCGACCGGGGGCGGCTCGGTCCCGTGGCCCCGCCACACCACCATAGGTACGGCGCAGATCTCGCACTCTGCGATCCAGCAGATGTCGTCCTCGTGGAACCACGGCGTGATGCGCGCGGCCTCGCAGAGGTCGCAGTCGTCGTCGAACGCGTATCCGCTCACCCGAGGTCCGTCTCGTCGAGGGCGCGGCGGAACGCCGACACCAGCGCGTGGGCGCCGTCAGGCCCGTCGCCGTCGAGCAGCCGACGCACGAGCGCGCTGCCCACGACCACTCCGTCCGCCACCGTGCTCGCCTCGACCGCCTGTTCGGGGCTCGAGATGCCCACGCCGAGGAGGACCGGGAGGTCGGTGGCCGCCTTGGCTCGGCGCGCGATCACGGTGGCGCTCTCCGCGAGGGAGGACCGCTCGCCGGTGATGCCCATCAAGGAGACGCCGTAGAGAAAGCCCCGGGAGCGCGCGCAGATCGCGGCCAGCCGCTCATCCGTGGTGTTGGGGGCGGCGAGCATCACCGTCTCGACCCCGGCCTCGTCGGCCGCGTCGGCCCATTCCTCGATCTCGCCGAGGGGCAGGTCGGGCAAGATCGCGGCATCGACGCCGGCGTCGTGGAGCGCCTCGGCGAACCGGACGCATCCGGCGTGGAACACGAGGTTGCAGTAGGTCATCACCGCGATCGGGATCCCGACGTCGAGGCTGCGGGCGTCGGCCAGGATCGACGTGGGCGTCACTCCGGCATCGAGGGCCTGCTGCGACGCGGCCTGGATGGTCGGCCCGTCCATCACCGGGTCCGAGAACGGGATCCCGATCTCCACGGCGTCGGCGCCGGCGTCGGCGACCGCACGCACGACGTCGGTCCAGTCGGGTCCGAGCCCACCGGTGACGTACGGCACGAGCAGGCGGGCCCCGGCCTCACGGCGGGCACGCAGGTGCGCTTCCATGCTCATGGGCCGCTCACCGGCTGCGTCGCCCGAGGATCTCCGCCACCTGCGCGGCGTCCTTGTCGCCCCGACCCGACAGGGTCACGAGGACCGTCGCCCCGGTGGGGATCTCCCGGCCTGCGGCCTGGGCCAGCCAGCCGATGGCGTGGGCCGGCTCGAGCGCCGGGACGATGCCTTCGGTGACCGAGAGCAACTCGAAGCCGGCCAGCGCGTCCTCGTCGGTGGCCGAGACGTACTCGGCCCGCCCGACGGCCGACAGCGCGGCGTGCTCGGGACCGACCCCCGGATAGTCGAGGCCGGCCGAGATGGAGTGGGCCTCGAGGATCTGACCCGCCTCGTCCTGGAGGAAGAGCGATCGGGCCCCGTGGAGGATGCCGGGCACGCCCCGGGCGACCGACGCGCCGTGCCGGCCGCTCTCGATGCCGAGTCCGCCCGCCTCGACCCCGACGAGTCGGGCGCCACTGTCGACGAAGCCGGTGAAGGTACCGATTGCGTTGGAGCCACCCCCCACGCACGCCACCACGTAGTCGGGGTCCGCCCCGAGCATCGTCAGGCACTGGGCGCGCGCTTCGTCACCGACCACACGCTGGAACTCGCGGACGATCCAGGGGTAGGGATGCGGACCGACGACCGAGCCGATGCAGTAGTGCGTGGACTCGACCGACGCGACCCAGTCGCGGAGGGCGTCGTTCACCGCGTCCTTGAGGGTGCGGCTGCCCGACTGGACGGGCACCACCTCGGCGCCCAGCAGCTGCATGCGCCAGACGTTGAGAGCCTGGCGTTCGACGTCGACCGCCCCCATGAACACCGTGCAGTCGAGCCCGAACAGCGCGCAGGCGGTTGCGGTAGCGACACCGTGCTGGCCGGCCCCGGTCTCCGCGATCACCCGCTTCTTGCCCATGCGCTTGGTCAGCAGCGCCTGGCCGAGCACGTTGTTGATCTTGTGCGACCCGGTGTGGGTGAGGTCCTCGCGCTTGAGGAGCACCCGGATCCCGAGGCGGGCCGAGAGGTTGTGGCACTCGGTGACGGGGGTCGGCCGGCCCGCGTACGAGGCGAGGAGCGCGGCAAACTCGTCGCGGAACCCGTCGGACGCCCAGGCGGTGCGGAACTCGGCCTCGAGCTCCTCGAGCGCCGGGATCAGCGTCTCGGGGACGAACTGGCCACCGAAGTCCTCGAAGCGGCCGCGCACCGACGGCTCGGGCCCCGGGGGGCCGAGCACCACGGGGAGGCCCCGGGCCGGCGCGGTCACTTCAGGCCTCGCGGCTCGGTCACTCGCTGCGTCATGGGAGCCATCATCGCGGGTCGTCGTGGGCCCAGTCGTACGGTGGGACCTCGTCACCGTCCTCCGGGACCTGCCGCCACCCGTCCTGGTCGACCTCCGCCCCCACCGCATGGGCCGTCTCCACGAAGGCCCGGACCTTCCGCGGGTCCTTGCGGCCGGAGCCCCCGAAGGTCTCCACGCCGCTGCTCACGTCGACCCCCCACGGGCGGACGCGCCGGATCGCCTCGGCCACGTTCCCGGCGTCGAGCCCGCCGGCGAGCATGATGCGCACCCCGCCCGGCGCCCCCTCGGCCAGGCTCCAGTCGAAGACCCGCCCCGACCCGGGCGTGGGCGAGTCGACCAGGATGACGTCGGCCGGGCTGTTGGCCGCCGACGAGAGCGCCGGATCACCCGCCGGGAACGCCTGGATGAGGAACTGCACGCCGGCCCGGATCGTCCGGGCCTCCGACATCGGCTCGCGCCCGTGCAGCTGGGCTCCGGTGAGCCCGATCCGGTTCACCGTCTCCACGACCCGCTCCGGGCGCTCGTCGCGGAAGACCCCGATCGTCATGGCGTCGGGGGGAAGCCGCTTGACGATGTCGCGCACCAATGTCGGGGTGACCTGGCGTGGGCTCCCCGGGGCGAAGACGAAGCCAACGGCATCGGCGCCCATCGCCACCGCAAGGAGCGCGTCCTCCTCGGTGGTGATGCCGCAGATCTTCACGAACACCCCTCCGACGGTACCGGTTCCCCTTGCGGGGGGCTGCTCGCTACGCTCCGACCGTGCGTCGGCGGGTCGCCTGGATCAGCGGGTACGGCGCTGTGTCGGTCGTGCTCCTGCTCGCGTCGGGCGGGGCCGGGCGGCCGGTCGTGCTGGTGTGGCTGCTCGGCCTCGTGTGGCTCGCGGGATGGCGCAACGAGCAGCCGGTGCTGCGGGCGCTCTACGACTGGCTCCCCCTGCTGGTGATCCTCGCGACCTACGACCTCATCCGGTCCGACGCTGCGTCCCTGGTCGCGCGGGCGCACCTCGAGCCGATGATCTGGTTCGACGAGCTCATCGGGTTCGGAACGGCGCCGACGGTTCGCCTCCAGGACGCCCTCTTGCACCCGGACGCGCCGACCGCGTTCGACTACGCGTGCCTGGCCGTGTACGCCAGCCATTTCCTCACGGCGATCGTCGTCGGGGCGGTGCTCTACTTCCGGGGTCGTCCCCGGTTCGCCCGGTACGCCTACACCTTCCTGCTGTGCAGCCTGGCGGGGTTCGCCACGTACCTCGCCTACCCGGCGATCCCGCCGTGGATGGCCAGCGAGCGGGGCGCGCTGCCGGCGACCGTCCGGGCTCCCGACGTCCTCTGGGACCACATCGGGGTCGGCTTCCTGGCCAAGGTCTTCTCGGGAGACCCGCGGTTTTCGAACCCGGTGGGCGCACTGCCGAGCCTGCACGCCGCGTACCCGCTGCTGTTCCTGCTGCTCTTCTGGTCGGTCGCCGGTCGCCGCGGTCGGTTCGTTCTCGTGGCCTACGCTGCGGCCATGGCGTTCGTGCTCGTGTACTTCGCGGAGCACTATGTCTTCGACGTGCTGATGGGCTGGGGCTACGCCATCGGCGCCTTCCTCGTCGTCGGGAGCGTCATCGCGGCGCGCGTGGCACCGGCACCGCGTCCGCAGGCCACCCCGCAGGCGAACGCGGACGGGGCCTCGTGAGCGGCCTACGGAGCGCGCGGGCGCTGCTCCTCGCCGGGGTCGTGGTGGTGGGTGCCGCCGCCTGCGGGAACGACACCGACCGGGACGCGCGCCGGGACGCCGTGGCCACTCCTGCGTCCACCGAATCCGGCGCCGCGAGCTACGTCGGGCTCACGAAGCGCGCCGCGATCCGGCGCGCCGACGTCGCCGGGGTCACCTGGCGCATCACCCGCGAGGACGACGAGTTCTTCCCGGCCACGCTGGACTACGACCCGGACCGGCTCAATCTCGAGATCGACGACGGCACGGTGACCGCAGCAACCTTCGGCTGACGGTCACGCGCGCCGCCTCCTGCGCCTGCGGCGTCAGGCGTCCACCAGACGGCCGTTGATGTAGTCGTCGTACGCCGCGAGGTCCAGGAAGCCATGACCGCAGTAGCTGAACAGGATCACGCGCTCCTCGTTGAGCTCCTTGGCCGCCAGCGCCTCGTCGATGACCGCGCGGAGCACGTGCCCGGCCTCCGGGGCCGGAAGCTTCCCCTCCGCGTTCGCGAACTGGACCGCGGCCTCGAAGGTCTTGCCCTGCGGGTAGGCGACCGCCTCCATCCGCCCGGCCTTCACCAGGGCGGAGATGATCGGGCTGTCGCCGTGGTACCGCAGACCACCCGCATGGATCGACGGGGGCATGAAGTCGTGCCCGAGGGTGTACATGGGCATGAGCGGCGTCATGCCAGCGGCATCGCCGAAGTCGTACTCGAACGTCCCTTCGGTGAGGGTGGGGCACGACGCCGGCTCGGCGGCGACGAGCCGGACGTCGGGCTCGGTCATGAACGGCAGCGCGATGCCACCGAGGTTCGACCCGCCGCCGCAGCAGCCGACGACGACGTCGGGCGTGCCCTCGCCCGCCAGCGCCATCTGCTCCTTGGCCTCGAGTCCGATCACGGTCTGGTGGAGCAGGACGTGGTTGAGCACCGATCCCAGCGCGTAGTGGGTGTCGTCGCGCCCGACGGCGTCGCGCACTGCGTCGGTGATCGCCAGCCCGAGCGACCCCGGATTGGTCGGGTCGTCCACCGGTGACGGCACCACCTCGCTTCCCCACGTCCGCATCAGGATCGTGCGGTACGGCTTCTGCTCGTACGACGCTCGCACCATGTACACCTTGCATTCGAGGTCGTACTGCGTGCACGCAAAGCTCAGTGCGGTCCCCCACTGGCCCGCGCCGGTCTCGGTGGTGAGCCGGGTCACCCCCTCGAGCTTGTTGTAGTAGGCCTGGGGCACCGCGGTGTTCGGCTTGTGCGACCCCGCCGGAGACACCGACTCGTCCTTGAAGTAGATGCGGGCCGG
>JBJSXO010000021.1:0-2431 GCA_046086425.1 Actinomycetota bacterium
GCACTCGCGACGCGTTCATCTTCACCGGACCGGTCGACGCCTTCGCGACCCGGCTCAAGGTGGCGACCTACGGCGGCATCGTGCTCGCGACCCCGGTGTGGCTCTGGGAGCTCTGGCGCTTCATCACACCCGGCCTGCACCCGCGCGAGAAGCGCTACGCCGTACCGTTCGTGATCTGCGCCGTGGTCCTCTTCGTCCTCGGCGGCGTCGTGGCGCTGTTCACCCTCGAGCCCGCCCTCGACTTCCTGCTCGGGGTGGGGGGCGACAGCCTCCAACCGCTCCTGACCGCCGACAAGTTCATCTCGCTGGTCTCGCTGATGATCGTGGCGTTCGGGATCGCGTTCGAGTTCCCGGTCGTCCTCAGCTTCCTGCTCGTCGCCCGGGTCATCACCACGGCCCAGCTCCGCCACGCCCGCCGCTGGGCCGTGGTCGGGATCTTCGCCTTCGCCGCCGTCATCACCCCGAGCCAGGACCCCTACTCGCTGTTCCTGCTGGCCGTGCCCCTGGTGCTGTTCTACGAGATCGTCATCGTGCTCGGTAGGGTCATGAAGCGATGAGCGCGAACAAGGTCTCCCGAACCCCGTACCGGGCCGGGCGCGATCGCCGCGAGCTGGTCACCGCCGTGGTCGTGGCCGTCGCCATCGTGGTGTGCACCGCGCTCGCGGTCTGGATCCTGGCCCCGGCCGACGACCCGCCGGCCACGCCGATCCCGCCGCCGACCCCCGCGACGTCGGCCCCGGCCGGCACGACGCCCGCCCCCACCGGCGTGCCGACCACGAGCGGGTGATCGACCGGGTCGGGTTCGCCGCCGACCGGGGGGTCGTGCTCGACCCCTTCCAGGTGGCTGCGATCGACGCCCTCGACGCCGGCCGGTCCGTGCTCGTCGCAGCCCCGACCGGCTCGGGCAAGACCCTGGTCGCGGAGTACGCGATCGACGCGGCCCTGGCCCGGGGGACCAAGGCCTTCTACACGACGCCGCTCAAGGCCCTGTCCAACCAGAAGTTCACCGACTTCTGCGCCCACTACGGGTCGGACCGGGTCGGGCTGCTCACCGGGGACCACTCGATCCGGGGGGAGGCCCCGATCGTGGTGATGACCACCGAGGTCCTGCGCAACATGGTGTACGCCGACTCGGCGACCCTCGACGACCTCGGGGTCGTCGTGCTCGACGAGGTCCACTACCTCCAGGACCGCTTCCGGGGTCCGGTCTGGGAGGAGGTGATCGTCCACCTCGACCACGCCGTCCCGCTCGTCTGCCTCTCGGCCACCGTGGCCAACGCCCGGGAGGTCGCCGACTGGATCACCTCGGTGCGGGGTGCGACCGACGCCGTGGTCGAGGAGGCCCGGCCGGTCGCCCTGCGCAACTGGTACCTGGTGGGGGAGCGGGGCCGCGACGCGTGCACCCTCCTCCCGACCTTCGTGGGCGACGGGGAGCCCGGGCAGCCCAACCCCGAGGCCCAGCGCCTGACCCGCCGTCCGCCCGGGGGCGCGCCCCGGGCCGTGCGGGGCCGTCTGCGGACGCCGACCCGCGACGAGGTGGTGGCGCTGCTCGCCGAGTCCGGCCTCCTGCCGGCCATCGTGTTCGTGTTCAGCCGGGCCGGGTGCGACCAGGCGGTCGAGCACGCTCGGGCCGCCGCGGTGTCGCTCACGAGCCCCGAGGAGCGGGCCGAGATCCGACGCATCGCGGCGGCGCACACGGCGAGCCTGGCTGACGACGAGGCCACCGTGCTCGGCGTGGCGTCGTGGCAGGACGCGCTCGAGCACGGGATCGCCGCCCACCACGCCGGACTCGTCCCCCCGCTCAAGGAGGCGGTGGAGGCTGCGTTCACCGCCGGACTGGTGAAGGTGGTGTTCGCCACCGAGACGCTCGCGCTCGGGGTCAACATGCCCGCCCGCACGGTCGTGATCGAGAAGCTGACCAAGTTCACGGGCGAGCGCCACGAGTTCCTCACTCCGGGCGAGTACACCCAGCTCACGGGCCGGGCCGGACGCCGGGGCATCGACACCGTGGGCAACGCCGTGGTGCTGTGGAGCCCGTTCGTGCACTTCGACCAGGTGGCGTCGGTGGCCGCACGCGGCTCGGAGGCGCTGGTCTCGGCCTTCCGCCCGACCTACAACATGGCCGCCAACCTCGTCGCCCGCTACGACCGGGCCACCGCCCACCATCTCCTCGGCCAGTCGTTCGCGCAGTTCCGCGCCGACCGCGACGTCGTCACCCTCGAGCGCCAGCTCGCCGCGGCGCGGGACCGGTTGGCCCGGGCTCGCAGCGGTGCGGGCGCACCGGGTGGTTCCGCCGCACCGAGCCCGGGGGCGGGCGGCGCCGAACGGGCCGCGGTGGCCCGGGCGCTCCGGGCGCTCGAGCCCGGCGACGTGGTCCTCCTCGGACGGCGGGCGACCCGCAACGTCGTGGTCGGCCGTGACGGTCGCCGCG
>JBJSXO010000022.1:0-5740 GCA_046086425.1 Actinomycetota bacterium
GCGGCGCACTTCGTGAACGGTTCCCCGCTCATCGGTCCTTGGCCCGAGGGGCACGACACGCTCGTGGTGGGCATGGGCTGTTTCTGGGGCGCCGAGCGCAAGTTCTGGCAGGCACCCGGAGTGCACTCGACATCGGTCGGCTATGCGGGTGGATTCACTCCCAACCCGTCGTATGAAGAGGTGTGCAGCGGGCTCACCGGCCACACCGAGGTCGTGATGGTGGTCTGGGACACCACGGTCACCTCGCTCGAGGCGATGCTGCGCGTGTTCTGGGAGAACCACGACCCGACCCAGGGCATGCGCCAGGGCAACGACGTGGGGACGCAGTACCGCTCCGCGATCTACTGGCACGACGACGCGCAACGCATCACGGCCGAACGCACCCGGGATGCGTTCCAGGAAGTGTTGCGTGGCGGCGGCTTCGGCGACATCACCACCGAGATCGCCGCCGCCGGGCCCTTCTACTACGCAGAGCCCTACCATCAGCAGTACCTCGCTGCGAACCCGAACGGCTACTGCGGCCTCGGGGGCACCGGGATGAGCTGCCCGGTCGGCGTGGCCACGACCGATTGAGCACTGCCAACCGATGACCGAGATCGACCCCGCCGCCTGCGCCGACGCGTACCGCGCGCTACGCGGGCGCGTGAGCGACCTCGTCCGGGACGTGGAGCCGGGTGCGCTCGAGGTCGTCGCGCCCGCTACGCCCGCATGGCGCGTGCGTGACGTGCTCGCGCACATGGTGGGCGTCAATGGCGACATCCTCTAGGGCACGCTCGAGGGTGTCGCCACGGATCCGTGGACCGCAGCGCAGGTCGACGCCCGCACCGAACGATCCGTCGAGGCGCTCCTCGAGGAGTGGGCCGGCACCTCGCCCGAGGTCGAGGCCAACGCCGCGCTCCTCGGCCCGGCGGTCGGCCAGTGGCTCTTCGACGCGTGCACCCACGAGCACGACATTCGCCAGGCGCTCGGCCGGCCCGGTGCGCGCGAGTCGGGCGCGGTGAGTATCGGCTTCGAGTGGGGGACCGACCGGATCGCCGACGCCCTCGGCGCCACCACTCACCCCGGCATCACCATCCACACCGGGGACGGAACCAAGGACCTCGGCGACGCGCCGCGCACGGCGGTCACGGCATCCCGGTTCGAGGTCGTGCGGGCGATGACCGGTCGGCGCAGCCGAGCCCAGATCGAGGCCTACGGGTGGGAGGGTACCCCGCGGGCCGACCGCCTCGTCCTGGGGATCTTCACGCCGCGCGACGACGACCTCGTCGAATAGCGCGTGGCTCTCCCTCGGTCGCTCGCCCCGTTCCGCCAGCGTGCCTACGCCCGGTTCTGGTTCGGCGCGTTCGTCTCCAACATCGGCACGTGGATGGAGACCGTGGCCGTCGGGATCCTGGTCACCACCAAGACCGGGCAGGCGGGCTGGGCGGGTCTCGTCGCTGCGGCCGGTTTCGTGCCCTCGGCCTTCGCCGGCCTGCTCGGGGGCGCGCTCGCCGACCGGATCCCGCGTCGACGCCTGCTCATCACCACCATGAGCATCCAGACGACGCTGGCCGCCTTGCTCACCGTGCTCGCCGCACTCGACGCCGCCGAGCCCCTCGGGGTCACCATGATCGTCTTCGCCTCGGGATGCGCCGCGGCGATCGGCTTCCCCACCTACCAGGCACTGCTCCCCGACCTCGTGCCGGTCAAGGATCTCCCCGCCGCCATAGCTCTCGGTTCGGCACAGTGGAACCTGGGCCGGGTCGTCGGGCCGGCCCTCGCCGGCATCGTCGTGGGACTCGGTGGGTTCGCCTGGGCCTTCGGACTCAACGCACTGAGTTTCTTCGCCGTGATCGCCGCGGTCGCGCCCATGCGACTGCCACCCCCACCGCCCCACAACGGGGAGTCGATCCGCACGTCGATCACCGGCGGCTTCCGCTTCGTCCGTCGCGACTCCGGAGTGCGGGCTGAGCTCACCTACCTCGCGTGCAACTCACTGCTCGCCGCCCCGTTCATCGCGTTGATCCCCGCAGTCGCGCTCAAGGTGTTCGACCAGGAGAACGTCGGGACGTCGGTCCTGGTGACGGCGCAAGGACTCGGGGCGGTGCTGATGGCGCTGCTCATGGGTGGCCTGAGCTTCCGGTTCGGGCTGCGTCGCGTCGTGCTCGGCGCGCTGCTCGTCCTGCCGTTCACGCTCGCGGCGTACGCCCAGGCCCCGACCCTGGCGCTCGCCGCGGTTGCGATCTTCTTCGTCGGTGCTGCGTACCTCGGCTGCCTGTCGGGCGTCAATACCGTTGCGCAGATGCGGGCTCCCACTGCGCTGCGCGGGCGGGTCATGAGCATGAACATGCTCGTGCTCGGCGTCGTCTATCCGGTCGGCGCGATCACCCAGGGGTGGATCGCGGACTCCGTCGGCCTACGGACCACGACGCTCGTCGCGGCCGCTGCGCTCGGAGCGATCGTGCTCGGTATACGGGTCCTGCACCCGGGCTTCGACCGCGAGATGGGTCCGGCCACCGTGACCGAGGTACTCGACGCGCCGCTCGATCGTCGACCACTTGACCGTCAACAGGAGGATGCATCGTCATGAGTCTGGAACGTGAGCGTCGCGGCAAGGTCGAGATCCTGCGCCTGCACCGACCTGAGGCCCGCAACGCCATCGACCCGGCGACGGCCCGAGCCATCGAGGCCGCGCTCGACGAGGTGGAGGCCGACCCCGGCGTGTGGTGCGCCGTGATCACCGCGACCGGCCCGGTGTTCTGCGCGGGTGCCGACCTCAAGGTCATCGCCGGCGGCGGCGGTGCCGACATCATGACCGAGCGGGGCGGCTTCGCCGGACTCGCCTGGCGCGACCTCACCAAGCCCGTCATCGCCGCAGTGAACGGTCCGGCCGTGGCCGGCGGCTTCGAGATCGTGCTCGCCTGCGACCTCGTAGTCGCGGCCGACACCGCAGTGTTCGGCCTCCCCGAGGTGAAGCGCGGCCTGCTCGCCTCGGCGGGTGGCCCGATCCGCCTCGCGCAGCGCGTGCCGCTCGCCGTCGCGCTCGAGCTCGCGCTGCTCGGCGAGCCGATCAGTGCCGCCCGGGCTCTGGACCTCGGCCTCGTGAACCGGGTGGTGCCCGCCGACCGGGTCCTCGACGAGGCCCTGGCCCTCGCCGACCTGCTCGTCGCCAACAGTCCCGCCGCCGTGCGCGGGGCCCGCGCCCTCGTGCTCGGTGCCGCCGACACCGACCAGGCCGGCGCCTGGGCCCTGAACCGGCAGATCATGCGGGAGGTGGCCGCCTCCCCCGACGGCATCGAGGGCGCCTCCGCCTTCATCGAGAAGCGCGACCCCGTCTGGGCCGACCCCACCTGACCCCATCGATGCGTATCTGACCGTCGTTTTCGAACACGACGGTCAGATACGCACGTCATGCGGGGCGGGGCGGTTGTGATTGTGGGAGTGATCACTCCTAGAATGTGTGGTCATGGGAGACCAGACCACGCTGCGGGTCGAGGACCTCGCCCGGGCCGCCGAGGTCTCCGTCGACACGATCCGCTTCTACCAGAAGCGCCGGCTGCTCCCCCCGCCCACCCGCCGTGGCCGTATCGCCTGGTACGGACCCGAGCACACCGAGCGCCTCGCCCGCATCCGTGACCTCCAGCAGCGGGGCTACTCGCTTGCGCTGATCCGTCGCCTTCTCGACGGTGAGCTCGACGCCGCCGACGTTCCGCTCGCGGCAGCGGTCGTCACCGCGGCGAGTGGCACCGACGATTCCGGCGCGGTACGGCTGGACCTCGACGAGGTCGCCGCGAGCGCGGGGGTCCCGCGGCCGCTGCTCGACGCGGTCGTGCGGGCCGGCGTGCTCGTGCCGCGGGTGACCGACGGCGAGGAGCACTTCAGCCCGGCCGACGTCGAACTCGTGCGTGGCGGGCTTGCACTGCTCGACGCCGGCTTCCCGCTCGCCGACCTGCTGTCGCTGGCCGGTCGCCACGACGCCGCCACCCACGCGATCGCCGAGGACGCAGTGCAGCTGTTCGACGAGCACGTCCGGGAGCCCCTGCGCGCCCGGGCGCTCACCGACGACGAGCGCGCCGAGTTGCTCGTCGCTGCGTTCCGGACGCTGCTGCCCACTATCACCACGCTCGTCGCCAACCACTTCCGCCGCGTGCTGCTCGAAGTCGCGCAGGCTCACCTGGAGCAGGTGGGTGAGCCCACCGAGCTCGCCGCAGCCAGCGCGGAACCAGGCTGGGGCGCGGCGTGAGCGGCCACGACGTGCGCGTGCTCGGGCCCGACGGGGCCCTCCCGACCGGAGCCACGAAGCACCGCGCTGTGCAGGCCA
Source organism: Actinomycetota bacterium (assembly GCA_046086425.1). Classification (GTDB taxonomy): domain Bacteria; phylum Actinomycetota; class Acidimicrobiia; order IMCC26256; family PALSA-555; genus CAIUKV01. The sequence continues at coordinate 4,301 of JBJSXO010000022.1, forward strand.
TGTTCGACCGGCTCGCACCGTCGTACGAGCGCATGAACCGGGTGATCTCCCTCGGTCAGGACCGACGTTGGCGCCGCCACGCAGTCGAGGCTCTCGCGCTCGGGCGCGGCTCGTTCGTACTGGACCTCGCGTGCGGTACCGCCGACCTGTGCCGCGACCTCGACGAATATGGCCACCGCGCGATCGGGATCGACTTCTCCGAAGGCATGCTCCGCAGCGCTCGCACTGCTGCACCGCTCGTCCGGGGCGATGCCGCCGCCTTGCCGTTCCCCGACGGTTCGATCGACGGCATCATCTGCGGGTTCGCGCTGCGGAACTTCGTCGACCTGGCGGTCGTGTTCGGCGAATGCGCTCGGGTGCTGCGCCCCGGCGGTCGGCTCGCTGCTCTCGACGCTGCGGTCCCCGAACGCGCGCTCGTCCGGGCCGGCAACGCCGTCTGGTTCCGCGGCGCCGTACCCCTGCTCGGCAAGGTGCTCGCCCGCGACGGCGACGCGTACTCCTACCTCCCGAAGTCCACGGCATACCTCCCCAGCCCGACCGTGCTGCTCGAGGCGCTGCACGCAGCCGGCTTCGGTGGCTCGGCACGACGCACGTTCACCGGAGGGTCGGTGCAGCTGCTCACGGGGACCCGGGTATGAGCGTCGAGCACGGTGCCCACGCGCCGACCCGACCGGCAACCGGGACTGCGCTGCACGCAGTGACCCGCGCGCACGACCACGTCGACGACCTGCTCGACGCGCTCGGGCCCGAGGGCTTCCTCTGGGCCGAGGACGGCACCGGGCTGGCGACCGGCGGAGTCGCCGCTCGCGTGGCCCCGGAGCACGCCGCCGAAGTGCTCGCCGGCATCACCGCCGACGACGAGGTCCGGCGCCCCGGCACCGGTCCGCTGGTCGTGGGTGCGCTGCCCTTCGACCCCTCGGCCCCCGCACGCCTCACCGTCCCCGCGCGGGTGGTCGGGCGCGACGCCACCGGGCGAGGATGGATCACCCACATCGACCCGCCGCTCGAGCCCGCCCCCGTCCCCACGCCGCGCGCGACCCACTTCACCGTCCGCGCCGTGCAGCAGCGCGCCTGGTGGGACGACGCCATCGACGCTGCGCTCGCCGATATCGAACGCGGTGTCTACGCCAAGGTCGTCCTGGCCCGAGAGGTCACCGTCGACGCCGACACCCCCTTCGATGTCCGCGCGGTGCTCAGCCGCCTGCGGAGCCAGCAGCCCGGCTGCATCCTCTACGCCGACTCCGGCTTCGTCGGCGCCACCCCCGAACTGCTCGTGCGGCGCACCGGCGCAGTGTTCGAATCCCGACCCATGGCCGGCACCGCGCCCGGGTCGGTCGCCACCGAGGTCGCAGCCCGGCTCGCTGCGTCGGGCAAGGACGCCCGCGAGCACCGGTTCGTCGTCGACGCGGTCCATGACGCGCTCGCGCCGCTCGCAGCGTC
>JBJSXO010000023.1:0-2403 GCA_046086425.1 Actinomycetota bacterium
CCTCGGCCTTCGCCTTAGCGCAGCGGCCTTCTCGGTGTCGGCGGCCGCGACTGCCGCCGCCGCGGTGTCGACGACCGCAGTGATCTGCGCGACGAGGAGGTCGAGCCGCGCCTGGTCGGTGGGGCCGGCACCCTCGGGCGCTTCGTCGGCCGCTTCGACGGTCCCCTCGTCGGGCCCGTTATCGGTCGTGCCGTCGTGGGCGAACGGCGCCCACTGGTGCTCGGCCTGAGCCCGCATCTGGTCGAGCTTGTCCTGCTGTGTGTAGACCTCGGCGCGTGCCGACTTGGCGTGGTCGTCGAGCCAGGCCGCAACGCGCTCGTAGAGGACCGTGTCGAACAGCGTCTTGAGCAGCCGCTCCCGATCGTCCGATCCGGCGCGCAGCACCTGCTCGAAGCGGCCCTGGGGCAGGAGGATCACCTGCTGGAACTGGGAGGCGTCGAGGCCCACGAGGTCCTCCACCTCGCGCGCCACCTCGCCGACCGACGACGCAACGGGGACCTCGGTCGCACCATCGAGTCGGACGAGAGAGACCGAGGACTGACGCGTGGTCTCCCCGGCCCCGCGCTGCTTTGCGGCAGTGTGCTTGGGGACGCGCTCGACCCGGTAGCGGTCACCCTGCGCGGAGAACTCGAGCGTGACGCGCGGCTTGGCCGTTCGGTCGGCGTGGTCGGACTGCAGGGAGTGCTCACCGCGCTCTCCCGGGACCTTCCCGTAGAGCGCGAAGCTCATGGCGTCGAGCAGGAAGGTCTTGCCTGCTCCGGTGGGCCCGTGGATCAGGAACAGGCCTTCGGCGGCGAGATCGTCGAACTCCACCTCGACCGTGTTCGGGTAGGGGCCGATGGCCTCGATGGTCAGGCGGTGCGGCTTCATCGGTCGGTGCCCGCGGTCACGGCCGCAAGTGCGGCGCCGAGGAGATCCGCCTCGGCCGGCAGGGCGTCGCGCCCCTCCTGCTCGGTCCAGAATCGGGTCACCATCTGCTGTGGCGTCGCGGCCGGGTCGGCGCCGCCGCGACCGCCGGTGCGCACGCAGCCGCCCACGACCCCATCGGGACGGTGCTGCAGCTCGGCAGCGTGGGGGAATCGCTTCTGGAGCCGGGCCATCGCCTGCATGGGCAGGGTCACGTCGGTGAGGTACACCCGGACGCGCGCCCCCTCGGCATCCGTGAACGACGGGCTGGCGAGCAGGTCGTCGAGGGTTCCCTCGATCGTGCGGAGGGGTCTACCTACACCGAGGGGGACGACCTCGACCGCGACGGTGCCGTCGGCGGCGAGGTCGACCAGTCGCACCGACTTGATGTGCTCCTGCTCCGAGAACGAGTACGGCAGCGGGGTGCCGGAGTAGGCGACACGCGCGCCGTCGCACTCCTGGCTCCCGTGGAGGTGACCGAGGGCCACGTAGTCGAACCCGGCGAACGCGTCGACGCCGACCGTCTCGATGTTGCCGACGGTGAGCTCGCGCTCGGACTCGCAGATCATGCCGCCGGTGACGAACGTGTGCGCGACGACGACCGAGCGGAAACCGGCACGCTGGGTGAGATCCGCGTGAATCCGGGTGGTGGCGAGCCGGGTGACGTCGTCGTGACGGAGGCGCCGCCGCAGCGTCGACCCGTCGTCGGCCGGGTCCGCCTCAGGGCCTCCGCAGTCGTCGGCGCCGAGCAGCGGTCCGGCGAGCGTGGGGTCGAGGTAGGGCAGTGGGTAGACGGCCACCGGCGCGCCGCCGTCGGTGGGCTCGATCACGACCGGCTCCGCAGCGCGGGTCACGTCGCCCCGGACCGTGACCCCCATCCGGCCGAGGAGCGTGTCGTAGACCGCGACCCGGACGTTGGAGTCATGGTTGCCGGCGATGGCCACCACCGCAGCGCCCGCTCCGCGCAGTCGGGCCAGCGCGTCGTCGAACAGCGCGATGGCGTCGGCCGGGGGGATGGCCCGGTCGTAGAGATCGCCGGCGATCACGACGAGCTCGATCCCGCCGTCGACGACGAGCTCGACCATCCGGTCGATGGCCTCGGCTTGGTCGTCGAGCAGCGCAGTGCCGTGGAAGTTGCGGCCCAGATGCCAGTCGGAGGTGTGCAGGAGACGCATGGCAGCGGACTATACGGGAGGGGTGCGACGTTTCCGACGGAGCGGACTCATCGCCACACCCGGAGGATGTTCGCGGCCATGTCGACGAGGTGCTCGATCACCCGGCGGGTGGCGTCGGGCTCGCTCAGGCCCGTGGTGATGTGCTCGTGCACGAGGCCGTCGACGTACTCGACGGCCACCACCAGGACGCTGGCGATCTCGCCGAGGTGGGCGGCGAAGTTGTCGTCCACGTCGCCGATCGTGCTGCGGGGGGCCAGGAGGATGCTCACCTCGTGACCGTCATCGGGCCGGACGACCCGGGCGAGGAGGTCGGGGTTGGGGT
>JBJSXO010000024.1:0-2571 GCA_046086425.1 Actinomycetota bacterium
ACGAGCTGGTCGAAGGCGTTGATCCGCTCCTCCGCCGCCCGCCAGTCGAACTCGTCGCGCCAGTACGCGAGCAGGTCGGCCAGGAAGGCGAGGTCGGTGCCTTGGTCCCAGCCGGCACCGTCCACCTCGCCGGGCAGACGCGTGCGCGCAAGCCGCTCACGCAGGTCGTCGAGGACCTCCTCGGGCACCGCGACCCGAAACGGCGTGAACGTCATCGGATCCACGCGGTCGCCCCCCGTCGCCTAGTACTGCGCGCCCGGAGGCAGGCGGCGGGCCAACATGGCCTCGGCCCGCGGCGCCAGGATGGCCTCGTAGGCGTCGGTCGTGCAGATCCAGAAGTCACCGGCCCGGATGCCGTCGAAGACGACGCGCGCGGCGTCGATCGGCGGGAGGCCGCGTTCGCGCGTCATCTGGGCCAGGGCGTCGGCGACGAACCAGTGGTCGGGAGCCTGGGCCTCGCTCGGCGGCTCGTCGGGCCGGTTCCGGGTGGACCGTGCGATCTCGGTGTCGACCGCTCCGGGGACCAGGCACGACACCCCGATCGCCGACCCCTGCGCCCGCAGGTCGTGCGCGAGCGACTCGGTGAGTGCCGCGCACGCGAACTTCGAGACGACGTAGGGCCCGCTGTAGGCCACGGTGGTGATGCCGGCGACCGACGAGGTGTTCACGACGTGGATGTCGGCGTCGGCGTCCCCGCGCGCCTCCTGGGCGAGCAGCCGGGGCACGAACGCACGGATGCCGTGGAGCACGCCCCAGAAGTTGACCCGCATCACCCACTCCCAGTCGGCGAGGGTGCGCTGCCAGGAGAGGCCGCCCTGGAACACCCCGGCGTTGTTGTGGAGGAGGTGAACGGCGTCGAAGCGATCGTAAGCCGCCGCGGCCAGCTTCTCCACCGCCGCCGGATCGCCCACGTCGGTGACGATGCCCATGACGTCGGCACCCGCGTCGCGCACGATGGCGACGGTCTCCTCGAGCGCGTCCGCCTGCACGTCGGCGACCACCACGTTCATCCCGGACGCCGCGGCGTACTCCGCCATGCCCCGGCCGATGCCGCTGCCGGCACCGGTGATGACCGCGGTCTTGCCGTCGAAGTCCTGCACCGCGCTCGGTCCCGCCGCTCAGCGCACCGTGCGGAAGAAGGCCCGCACGTCGTCGACGAACAGCTCGGGCTGCTCCATTGCGGCGAAGTGGCCGCCCCGGGGCTGCTCCTGCCAGTGGGTGAGGTTGAACTTGGCCTCGGCCCAGCGCCGGGGTGGCCGGATGATCTCGCGTGGATAGATCGCCGCGCCGGTCGGCACCTCGACGCGCTCCCGCACCGTCCAGCCGTCGGCCACCCGGTTCTCGTAGTAGAGCCGCGCCGAGGAGTGCGCGGTCGCGGTGAGCCAGTAGCACATCACGTTGGTGAGGAGCTGGTCACGGGTGAACGCCGACTCGACGTCGCCGTTGCAGTCCGACCACGACCGGAACTTCTCGACGATCCAGGCCGCCAGGCCGCTCGGCGAGTCCTCGAGCGCGTACCCGAGGGTCTGGGGCTTGGTGGCCTGGATCTGCATGTACCCGCTGTCGAGCTCGAAGTACTTGGCCATGTCGGCCAGACCCTGCTGCTCGACGGCGGTGAGCTCCCCGGAGTCGCCTTCGGGCGGGCCGCCCACCACGACCATGTTGAGGTGGATGCCGGCGAGGTGGGCCGGGTCGACCAGCCCGAGGTGCACGGTGATGATCGACCCCCAGTCGCCGCCTTGCGCGCCATAGCGGTCGTAGCCGAGGCCGGCCATCAGCGCGGCCCAGGCCTCGGCGACCCGCCGGGCGCTCCACCCCCGCTCCGTCGTGGGACCCGAGAACGCGTAGCCGGGGATCGACGGCGCGATCACGTGGAAGGCGTCGGCCGGATCGCCGCCGTGGGCGCGGGGGTCGGTGAGCGGGCCGATCACGTCGAGGAACTCCACGATCGACCCCGGCCAGCCGTGGGTGATCACGAGCGGGAGCGCGTCGGGCTCGGGTGAGCGCTGGTGGATGAAGTGGACGTTGGCTCCGTGCACCGTGGTGGTGAAGTGGTCGAACGCGTTGAGACGCGCCTCGTGGGCCCGCCAGTCGTAGGCGTCACGCCAGTACTCGACGAGGTCGCGCACGTACCCGAGCTCGGTCCCGTAGTCCCAGTCCGCGCCCGGGATCTGCGCCGGGAAGCGGGTGCGGGCGAGGCGCTCGTGGAGGTCGTCGAGCGCAGACTGAGGGATGTCGAGCCTGAACGGCGTGACGGCGAGGGTCATGGCGGGGCGGGCTCCGGCGGTCGGGGGCCGGCGACGGACCCGTCGGCCACGGGGTTCGCGCGCGCCGGGCGGTCCGGCGCGCGCCGGGAAAGTGGCCTACGTTCTAGCCGATGACCACTTCTGCCTCCTCCGCTGCGTCGCACGGGTCTGCGGGGTCGGCTGGGCCCGCCGGGGCCGGTGGGACCGGGCGGACCGCGCTGGTCACCGGCGCGAGCCGGGGCATCGGCAAGTCGTGTGCGCAGTTCCTCGCGCGGGCCGGGTTCGACGTCGCGATCTCGGCCCGGACCGTCACGCCCGGCGAGGC
>JBJSXO010000025.1:0-11342 GCA_046086425.1 Actinomycetota bacterium
GATGCAGTTCAGAGACTTGATAGCAAAACATATAACAATAATAATACATGGTGTTTCTGAACTGCTACAAGCTAAAAATCAATGAAGATAAAATGAGGTTGCACATAACATATAAGAAGCCAGTTGAAGGATTTGACGGTGATATTTATCGAAAAGTTAAATATTGCCATATATCAAATAAAATAATCCATACTGTAGTAAAGAGTAATATTAAATATGTAATTGATAAACAAGTTAATGAAATGGCTACTAAACTCGACACATTAGCACTAGTTGATGATGACGGAAAGGCTTGAGAATCAAGTTGGTCGTTGAAGTCAATTGATAATTTAGCTTTTGATGTGTTTAAACATAAACCAATGAGAGCATCGTCATATATTCCTAGACCAACAAAATATTATAATCCAAAATGCGGATTAGTTAATATTAAAAATCAAACAGATGATGAGTGCTTCAAATGGTGTATGCTATATCATCAGAGTGATAAAGGAAATCATGATAGAGATTATCAGCATTTTAACAGTTTAATAATACATATTCATATGATGATATATAATTTCCAGTTAGTAATGCAGATATCTCAAAATTTGAAACACCGCGGCGAGGTACCCGAAGACCGACAGTGGATCCCAGTACGTGGAGCCCCGTGTGGCGGCGACGTCGACCGGGATGCCGACGTGCTCGGAGCAGGTCAGGTGGTGGTAGCCCAGCGCGTCGGCGGCCCGGGCGATCTCGGCCACTTCGGCGATGCCGGCGTCGCGCTCCCACGCGGCGTGGCCCTTGGGCGTGCGGGTCAGAACGGGAGTGACGATGCCGAGGTCCATTTCGACGTTCTATCCCGGAAGCGCCCGCCAACGCTCGGCGTCGGTCTGCAGCTGGGCGACGGCGCCCTCCACCTCCGCCTTGGCGTCGGCGACCTGGCCTAGGCGCAGCGCGGACACCACGTCACGCCAACGACCCATAGCGGCCTCGAGACGATCGAGCGTCTGCGCAGTCGAGGTGACGAGATCGGCTCGGGCTCCGCGGCTGCTGCGCGCCAACGCCTGCAGGTTGCCCCGCTCGGTGTTGACCGCGGCGATCGCCTGGTTCGCGGCGTCGACGAACCCGTTGATGTCGCTGGACAGGCGCACGTCGATCCCCGCGCCGATCACCGCACCACCGAGGAAGACCGAACGCTCCACGCTCTCCAGGTAGTCGTCGGAGGAGATCGCCGAGGACCCGGTGTCCGGACCCCCGGTGAGTGCGTTCCACCCTGCCTGGGCGCCGTATCCGAGGACGACGACGACCGTGAGGGTCACGGCGGCCAGGACCAGGACCCGGCGAGCGACGCTCGCCCCGGGTGGTCCGGCGGCCTGCACCGGGGCGGGCTGCCGGCTCGGGGTGCGGCGAGGCGGTGGCCCTGCGGCTGTGCGCCGGGGCGGCGGCGCCGGGTGCTGGGCCGGGGCCGGGCGCGGTTGCCGCATCGCCTCCAGAGTAACGTCAGCCCCACCGACCGAGGGGCCGGGCGTCGTCGCCGACCGAGCGCCCCGAACCCGTCCCGAGGTGTCGATGGACCGAGTCCGCCCGCTCTCCGAGGCCGTCGCCGAGCACGTGCGCGCCGGCGACGCCCTTCACCTGGCCGTGGGCCACACCCGCTGGACGGCCGCAGCCCGGGAGGTCGTGCGCCAGTGGTGGGGGCGCGACCCCCGGTTCACCCTGATGATGCTCAGCCTCTCGAGCCTGGGGGCACTGTTCTTCCGCGGCGACCTCGTCCGCCGGGTGATCACCGGCTACAGCGGCGACACCTTCCCGAACTTCACGCCCAACCCGAACTTCGCCCGGGCCTACCAGGAGGGGCGAGTGGCGGTCGAGCACTGGTCGTTCCTGGCCTTTGCGCAGCGCCTGGAGGCCGCGGCGCGGGGCCTCCCGGCGGTGACGACCCGATCGATCGCCGGCTCGTCGATGGAGGACAACGCGGCGTTCGCAGCGGTGGACACGCCCTTCGGGGCGGTAGGCCTCCTCGCGCCCCTCGTCCCCGATGTGGCGTTGCTCCACGCGCCGGTCGCCGACCGGGCCGGCAACGTGGCTGTCCATCCGCCGATGCTCGAGGGGGTCTGGGGAGCCCTGGCGGCACGGCGCGGCGCAGTGGTGACGGTCGAGCGGGTGGTCGACGACCTGCGGCCCTGGGCCCATCTCGTGCGCATCCCGGCCCACCGGGTGCTCGCCGTGTGCGAGGCGCCGATGGGTGCGCACCCCGGCGGCCTCTTCCCCGGCGACCTGCCGGTGGAGGGATACGGAGAGGACTACGAGTTCTGGGTCGAGGCCCGGGCGGCGAGCCGCGGCGACGACTACGACGACTGGATCCGCCACTGGGTGCTCGAGGTCGAGACCCAGGAGGAGTACCTGCGCCGCCTCGGCGACGAGCCGCGGGCGCAGCTGCGCGCGAAGGCCGAGCCCGACTCCTGGCGCACCGACCAGGCCCGCTACGTCCCCGACCTGGATGCACCACCCAACCGCTGGGAGATCGCGGCGTCCTGGGGTGCACGCCATCTCGCCGAGCGCGTGCTCGCCCTCGACGCGCACGCCGTGCTCGCCGGTGCCGGGGTCGCCAACCTGGCGGCGTGGCGCGCCGTCGCCCTGGCCCGCGAGCAGGGGAGCGAGGTGCAGCTCACCGCAGAGATCGGTCTCTGGGGCTACGACCCGGTGCCCGCCGATCCCTTCGTGCTGAACCATCGCAACTTCCCGAGATCGGTGATGCTCAACGACGCGGCCACGGTGCTGGGAACGCTCGTGGGCGGTCCCGGCACGCGCACCATCGCCTGCCTCGGCGGCGCGCAGGTCGACAAGTACGGCAACATCAACTCGACGATGATCCCCGACGGCCCGTTCCTCGTCGGCTCGGGCGGGGGGAACGACGTCGCGAGCGTGGCCGCCGAGTGCGTGGTGGTCGCGATCTTGACGCCCCAGCGCACCCCGGAGCGGTGCGGATACGTGACGTCCCCCGGACGGGCGACGCGGGCGCTGGTGACCGATCTGGGCACGCTCGAGAAGCCCGAGGGTCGTGACGAGCTCGTGCTCACCGCCGTGCCCCCGGGCGCCGACTCGGTGGCAGACCGGGTCGGCGCCGCACGCGCGGAATGCGGGTGGGACCTCGAGGTGGCACCCTCGGTGCGCGAGTTGGCGCCGGTCGCGGTCGAGGACGTCGTGGCGTTGCGACGCTGGGACCCGCGGAGCTGGTTCCTGCGCGATCGATGAGCAGCATCACCCTCTCCGGCGTCACGAAGCGCTTCGACGACGCCGTTGCCGTCGACGACGTATCGCTTACCATCGACGACCACGAGATGTTGGTTCTCCTCGGCCCCTCGGGTTGCGGCAAGTCCACCATCCTGCGGATGATCGCCGGCCTCGAGCAGCCCACGGCCGGGGAGATCCGCATCGGCGAACGGGTGGTCAACGACGTAGAGCCGAAAGACCGCGACCTCGCGATGGTGTTCCAGTCGTACGCGCTCTATCCGCACATGACGGTGCGGGCCAACATCGAGTTCCCGCTGCGCTCACGGCGGATGGCCAAGGACGAGCGAGCGGTCCGGGTACAGGCCGCCGTGGCGATGCTGGATCTCTCCGATCTCCTCGACCGCAAGCCGGCCCAGCTCTCCGGGGGGCAGCGCCAGCGGGTGGCGCTGGCGCGTGCGGTGGTGCGCGATCCCGCGGCATTCCTGATGGACGAGCCTCTCTCCAACCTCGATGCCAAGCTGCGGGCCGCCACCCGCGTCGAGCTGGTCGACCTCCAGCGTCGGCTGGCGGCCACGGTGGTCTACGTGACCCACGACCAGACCGAGGCGATGACCATGGGTAACCGGGTCGCGATCATGGATCGCGGCGCGATCCGGCAGGTGGGGTCGCCCCAGGACGTCTACGACCGCCCGACCAACCTGTTCGTCGCCCGGTTCGTCGGGTCGCCGCCGATGAACGTCGTCGACGGCGCCACCGCGGCCGCGTTCACCGGGCGGGACCGTCCCGGCACCCTCGTCGGCATCCGCCCCGAGCACCTCGCCGTCGTCGCCGACGAGGGTGCGCCGTCGGCCACCGTGGAGCTCGTGGAGCGACTGGGCCACGAGCAGCACGTGATCTGCCGGCTCGCCGACGGTCAGCTGGTCACGGTGCGCCAGGGGAGCGACACGGAGGCCCCGGCCCTCCACGCACGGGTGGGTCTCGGAGCCCCTGTGCACCACCTGCACTTCTTCGACGGCGAGACCGGCGACCGGGTGTCTGCGTGAGCGTCCGGGGGTCCCGGCGCCGGGTCAGGGACGCGTTGCTCGGCTACGCGCTCGTGCTGCCCTCGCTCCTGCTGTTCGGTGTGTTCGTCTTCTACCCGTTCGTCAGGAATTTCTGGCTGGCCCTGCACCGGACCCCGCCGTTTCCCGGACTGCCGCAGAAGTACGTGGGACTCGACCAGGTCGGCGACGTGTTGGCGTCCCCCGAGTTCCACAAGAGCCTGCGGGTCACGGTGCTGTTCGTGCTCTACACGGTGCCGACGGGCATCGTGGCCGGCCTCCTCCTCGCCGTCCTCGCCCACCGTCAGCTGCGGGGCAGCGGGGTCTACCGCACGATCTTTTCGTCGACGGTCGCCACGTCCGTCGCGGCGGCATCGGTGATCTTCTTCACGCTGCTGAACCCCCAGGTGGGGCTGCTCACCTACTGGCTCGGTCGGTCGGGCGACCTCGGCGTGCTCGAGGAGCCGAAGACCGCGCTCATCGCCGTCTCGGTCGTCACCATCTGGCAGAACCTGGGCCTGTCGTTCATCCTCATGAGCGCTGGCCTCCAGGGCGTTCCCGACGACCTGTACGAAGCGGCGGCGGTCGACGGCGCGAACGCGCAACGCCGGTTCCGCCACGTCACGATCCCGATGCTGTCGCCGACGATCTTCTTCGCCTCGGTCGTCGGGTCGGTCATGGCGTTCCAGGCCTTCGGCCAGATCGACCTGCTCACCGAGGGCGGTCCCAACAACGCCACCAACGTGCTCGTGTACTCGATCTACCGGGACGTCTTCCGCTTCGGGAACGACGGGGTGGGCGCAGTCAAGGCCATCGCGTTGTTCGTGATCGTCCTCGTGCTCACGGTCGTCCAGCTGCGCTTCGCCGAACGGCGGGTGAGTTATGCCCGCTGATCGGGATGCGCGCCCCGATGGCACCGTCGAACGGAGGCGCCGACGTTGGCGGCGAGTGGGGCGCTACGTCGTCATGACGATCCTGGCCCTGGTCGTGCTGTTCCCGATCTACATCACGGTCGTGAACTCGTTGCTCCGGCCGGACCAGATCGCAGCCCGCCCACCGGCGCTGTTCCCGTCTCACCCCCAGTGGCGGGCATACGAGCGAGCATGGACCGACGGTCACATGGGCCGGTACCTGCTCAACAGCGCCGTGGTCACCACGGGCATCGTCGTGGGGCAGGTGACCCTCGCGATCCTCGCGGCGTACGCGTTCGCGTTCTTGGAGTTCCCCGGTCGACGGATCCTGTTCGTGGCGTTCCTCGCAACGATGATGGTGCCGTTCGAGGTGGTGTTCTTCACCAACTACCGGACCGTCGCCGAGCTAGGGCTCCTGAACACCTATCGCGGCCTCATCGTGCCTTTCCTGGCCACGGGGTTCGGGACGTTCCTGCTCCGCCAGGCCTTCCTCACGGTCCCGCGTGACCTGCGCGACGCCGCTGCGCTCGACGGGTACGGGCACCTCCGCTTCCTCTGGCGCGTGGTGGTCCCGCTGGCCCGCCCGACGGTCGCGGCGCTGGCGGTCTTCGCCTTCCTGTCGGCCTGGGGCCAATACCTGTGGCCTCTGGTGGCGACGAACGACGAGCGGGTACGGACGGTTCAGGTGGGCCTGCGCCAACTGCGGGACACGAGCCTGGACAACATCAACGTGACGTTCGCTGGCGTGGTCCTGGCGTCCATCCCGCTCTTCGTCCTCCTGCTGGTCTTCCAGCGCCAGCTCGTGCGCGGCCTTACGGCCGGTGCCGTCAAGGGCTGATGAGGCATCATTCACGGCGGCGCCCGCCGTCCCGCACAGGAGCTCGCCCATGAACCGTCCCCAGCCCCCGAGAGGCCTCGTCCGTGCCGGCCGTGTCCCCACCCTGGTCGCGGTCGTCGTGGCAGCGGTCGTGGTGACGGTCGCGACCCCGGCGGTTCCCCCGGCCGGCGCCGCGACCACGAAGTGCCCGGTTCGTGCGCTCGACAAGGCGACGGGCAAGCCGGTCGAGATCGTCATGTGGCACTCGATGCCCCGCGCCAGCGAGGAGACGCTCCAGCGTCTCACCGACCGGTTCAACGCCGCTCAGACCGACGTCCGGGTGAAGCTGCTCAACACGACGAGCTACAGCGACACGTTCACCAAGTACCGGGCCGGCCTCAGCAGCGGTGAGCTCCCCGACCTGGTCCAGATCCAGGACACGTCGCTGCAGGGGATGATCGACAGCCAGTCCGTCGTGCCGATCGGCGCCTGCGTCGAGGCCGACCGGTACGACACCAGGGACATCATCCCGCGGGCACTCTCCTACTGGACGGTGGCGGGCACGCTCTACGGCATGCCGTTCAACGTGTCGAACCCGGTGCTCTACTACAACCAGCTTGCGTTCCAGAAGGCCGGCCTCGACCCCGGGGCGCCGCCGGCGACGCTCAACGAGGTGCGCGCTGCGGCCCAGAAGCTCGTGGACACCGGGACCACCAAGTACGGGTACTCGATCAAGCTCGACCCGTGGTACCTCGAGCACTGGCTGGCCAAGTCGGGCAAGCCGTACGTCGACAACGGCAACGGTCGGGCCAAGCGGGCCACGGCGGTGGCCTTCGACACCAAGGCGGGCCGCGAGATCTTCGCGTGGCTCGACAAGATGGTCGACGACAAGCTCGCGCTCAACACCGGCCCGCCGGCCGGCAACATCGACAACCTGCTCGCGATCGGGGCGGGCAACGCGGCGATGACTATCGACACGTCGGGAAACCTCGGCTCGATCCTGCAAGTGCTGGGGTCGGGCCAGTACCCCGACGTCAAGATTGGTGTCGCGCCGATGCCCGGTCCGGTCGGCCGCGGTGGTGTGCTCGTGGGAGGCGCCGCGTTGTACATCCCCAAGGCGTCGTCACCGGAGAAGCAGGCGGCGGCGTGGAGGTTCGTGAAGTTCCTGCTCGAACCGTCGAGCCAGGCCGAGTGGTCGGTCGGCACCGGGTATGTGCCGCTGCGTCGGTCGGCCCTCGACGACCCGGTCCTGAAGGCCGCCTGGGCGGCGACCCCCGAGTACCGCGTGGCCTACGAGCAGCTCCTGAGCGGGGTCAACAACGTTGCGACGGCCGGTCCGGTGATCGGGCCGTACGCGGAGGTGCGCGACGTGGTCGTGAACGCGTTGACCCGGATGCTGACCGAAGGCGTGGATCCGAAGACCGCCCTGACCGGGGCGGCCGACGAGGCGAATCGGGAAATCGAGGCCTACAACGCCCGGGTCGGGTGATCGCGGCCGATGCTCAGCGGGTGAGGATGACGACGGCGGCGTTGGCTCCGCGACCTACGGTGTGGGCGAGCCCCACCCGGGCGCCCTCGACCTGACGGGGTCCGGCGGTGGCGCGCAGCTGCTGGGTGATCTCGACCACCTGGCCGAGGGCCGAGGCGCCGAGCGGCTCGCCCTTGCTCAGCAGGCCGCCACTCGGGTTCACGGGGAGCCGTCCGCCGCGCTCGGTGGCGCCGGACTCGAGGAGCGCCGCAGCACCGCCGCGGACGCAGAGCCGCAGCTCCTCGTACCCGAGCAGCTCGCGCGCAGCGTCGGTGTCCTGACACTCCACGACGTGGAGGTCCTCGGGGCCGACACCGGCCTCCTCGTACGCCGCGTCGGCCGCGAGGGTCGACGGGGGTGGGATATCGGCGTCGTCGATGCCGCTCATGGGGGTCGCCTCACCGAGCACGGAGCCAGGAAGGTGCGACCGCAGCGCCGCGGCGGCAACCCGGACCGAGGAGTCACCCGGAGTCGCGCGCTGGAGCACCACGGCGGCGGCCCCCTCGTTGGGCGAGCAGAGCATGTGCAGGTGGAGCGGCTCGCACACCAGTCGCGAGGCGAGCACGTCGGCGACGGTCGTCGGCGACTGGTACATGGCGTTGGGGTTGTCGGCCCCGTTGGCCCGGTTCTTCACCACGACCCGAGCGAGGTGATCGGCGGTGACCCCGGACTCGCGCATCAGGCGCTGAGCCCGGAGGGCGAAGTACGCCGGGGTCACGGCGAGGCCACCTTCCTCGCGCCACGGCTCGAAGAACGACGAGCGGATGATGCCCTTGGGCATCTTCTCCATACCGAAGACGAGGACCGAGTCGTATTGCCCGTTGGCAATGGCGTGGGCTGCGAGCATGAGCGCGGCACCCCCGCTCGCGCAGCCGGCCTCCACGTTGATGATGGGCACGCCGGTGAGACCGAGCGCACCGAGCACCTTGTGCCCCGACGCCACGCCGCTGTACACGGACGCGCAGAACGCGGCCTCGAATCGCGGGTTGCCGGCTTCGGCGAGGGCGGCCTTCACGGCCGTGACGCCCATGTCGGTGACGGTCACCCCGTCGAACCGGCCGAACGGGTGCAGGCCGATTCCGGTGATCGAGACGTCCATCACGGAGCCCCGGTGGTGGATGGGTCGGGAGCGAACGCGTACGTGACGACGTCGGTGCCGTCCTCGTCGGTCCGCAGCACCTCCGCGACGAGGTGCATCGGCTGGCCGAAGACCAATGCCGCCGGATCGGCCTCGGTGAGCCGGGTGATCACCCGGAGCCCGTCGCTCAGCTCGACGACGCCGAAGCCGAACGGGAGCGGCCCCTCGTAGCCGGGTGGCCGCGCCGTCACCGCGGTCCAGGCCCAGAGGGTCCCGTCCGTGGGCAGCATGACCTCCTCGACGTCGTCGGCGCCGGTGAAGGGGCACGCGGCCAGACGGGGGAAGTGGGTGCGGCCGCTCGACGGGGAGAAGCCGCCGACGAGCACGATCGTGCCGTCGGTGTGTTCACGAAACAGGTTGTCGGCCAGGGGACGGGGGGAGGCGGACACGGGGCTCACACCACCTTCGCGTCGTGGAGGGCACCGATCTCGTCCGGTGAGAGACCCAGCACCTCGCGCAGGATCACGTCGGTGTGCTCGCCGAGGCGGGGTGCGCCCGTCGGGGGGACCACCGGCTCGCCCACCCGCCGGGGGTAGGGCGCCTGCTGGCGCAGTGGGCCGATCACCGGGTCGTCGACGGTCACCAGATCACCGCGCGCGGCCATGTGGGGATCGGCGAAGATGTCGGCGGCGGTATAGGCCGTGGCCACGGGGACGTCGGCGGCCACACAGCGCGCCTCGATCTCGTGGGCGGATAGAGACGAGGTCCAGTCCGCCACGATGGCGTTGATCTCGTCGTTATGGGCCGCACGGTCGGCGAGACGGATGAAGCGCTGGTCCTCGAGCAGGTCGCGGCGCCCCATCGCCGCGCAGAGCCGCGCGAAGTTGGCGTCGCTTCCGGCGACGATGCAGACGTACCTGCCGTCGGCCGACGGGTAGTTGTCGAGCGGCGCAGAGTTGGCGAGCCGGTTCCCCTCGCGCGACCGGACGATGCCGAGCTGCTCGTACGCCGGCAGCGTCCACTCGAGGATGCGCAGCACGGCGCCGTAGAGCGCGGCGTCGATGACCGCGCCCGTTCCGGTCCGGCGGCCATCACGCGCGTAGAGCGCCCCGAGCGCAGCCTGGGCGGCGAACACCCCGGTGAGGTAGTCGGAGATGGTCACGCCCACGCGGACCGGCGGCTGGTCGGGGTAGCCGGTGAGGTGCAGCAGGCCGCCGTAGCCGATGCCGACGCGGTCGAGGCCGCCTCGGTGCGCGTTGGGGCCGTCTTGGCCGAACATCGAGATGCGCACGACGACCAGTCGGGGGTCCAGGTCGGCGGGGCCGATGCCCCAGCGCTCGAGCGTGCCGGGCCGGAAGTTCTCCACCACGATGTCGGCGGTCGCGGCGAGGCGGCGGAAGAGGTCTTGGCCCTCGGCGCGCCGCAGGTCCAGGGTCACGCTCTTGCGGCCCCGACCCTCGACCGCCCAGAACAACGAGTAGCCGGGACCACCCGCCGTCTCGCCGGCCGTGGCGTCGGCGGGTTGCTCGGGAGTCACGAACGGGCCGATGTCGCGCATGAAGTCCCCGGTGCCGGGCTGCTCGATCTTGATGACCTCGGCCCCCTGCTCGCCGAGGAGACCGGCGCAGAAGGGGGCCGCGATCCGGGTGCCGAGATCGAGCACCCGGACGCCCTCGAGCGGTCCGCTCACGTGCGGCCCCCGCCCGACTGCTCCCGCTTGACTGCGTCCATGCCCCCCTCCTTGCGCGCTTCGAGCGCGCCGGTGGCGGTGGCGCTGGCCGATACGAACTGGTGGACCATGAAGTGGTACTTCCAGGAGTCCTGCTGACCCATGCGGTCGAGTGTGTGGTTCACGACGTCTTTGATCGCCTGCGCCGTGACCGGAGGTACGAGGGCGATCTTCTCGGCCATCTCGACGACGGCAGCGTCGAGCTGGTTGCGCGCCACCACCTTGTTGACGAGGCCGAACCGCTCGGCCTCGGCCGCAGTGAGCGTCTCCGCGCACCAGAGGAACTCCTTCGCCTTGCGGGGCCCGAGCTCCCACGGCTCGACGAGGAGCTCGACCCCGACACCGGTCATCCGGGCCACCGGGTTGGAGAAGCGAGTGTCGTCGGCCGCCACGATGAGGTCGCACATGCACGCGAGCATGAGGCCGGCCGCGGCCACCGCACCGTGAACGGAGGCAATGGTGGGCTTGCGGAAGTTGCGGAGCCGCAAGCACTTGTCCCAGTACATCACCTGCTCGTGACGCAGCTTGCCCTCGGGGGTGTCGCGCATCTGCGCCCAGGCGTCGGCTCCGCTCAGGATGTCCTTGAGGTCGTGGCCGGCGGAGAAGTGCTTGCCGGCACCGCCGAGCACGAGGACCCGAACCTCGTCGTCGGCGTCGGCCAGGTCGAGGGCGGCGTCGATCTCGTCGATCATGCGCGAACTCTGCGCGTTCGCGGCATCGGGACGGTTGAGCGTGAGGTGGGCGACAGGGCCGTCGGTTGCGTACGTGATGGTCTCGAACTCCATCAGCGCATCATGCCAGGAACGGCCTGTGAGCGCCGTGGCGTGATGGCGGGAAGATGACGCCGGCGGCGCTCAGGCAGGGGCGGGCTCGCGGGGGAGCCCGAGCACCTTCTCGGCCAGGATGTTGCGTTGGATCTCTTTGGTGCCGGCCCAGATCGACGATGCTTGGTAGTAGAGCCACGAGCGCTGCCAGGTCCCGCCGCCTGGGTTGCCCTCGGCACCGAACCACAGTGGCGCGGCCTCG